>NZ_AVOF01000474.1:0-18771 GCF_000465935.2 Pseudomonas sp. EGD-AK9 | reverse complement strand
GCCAGCTACCTGGACGGTCTGCTGCTCTGCGGCGGCAGCACGGCGCAGTTCGCCTTCGTCGCCAAGCGCGAGCTGGCCGAGCAGCGCATCGCCGGGCGTTTCCTGCGCCGGCTCGGCGCCCACTTCGTCGAGCGCGTCGACCCGCGCGGTGGCGCCGCCGATGCCGAGGCACTGCTGACGGCGCTGGCGGCAGGCGAGTGGCTGGTGATCTTCCCCGAGGGCACCTTCGGCCCCGAGCCGGGGCTGCGGCCGTTGCGCATGGGCGCCTTCGTCCTGGCCGCACGCAGCGGCGCTGAGCTGCTGCCGCTGGCCATCGGCGGTACGCGCGAGTGGCTGCGCGACGGTCACTGGCTGCCTCGTCGGAGTTCGCTGCGGGTCGAGTTCTGTGCGCCGCTGAGGGCGCAGCAGAACAGCTGGCTGGAGGCGATTCGCCTGCGCGATGCGACCCGTGCGGCGCTGTTGCAGCAGCTGGAGGAGGATGAGCGGGTGCCGCGCTTCGGTTAGCGCGGCCCGCGTGCACGGATGGGCGGGATCTGGCTTATGGTTGAGCCTGACCCCGGCTGCGAGTCGACCGCCTATGCGCATCCCGTTGCTGTTTGTCGTGCTGCTGCTCGGCTGCGCCAGCGCGCCCGAGCCTCCTCAGGCGCCGCCGGATTGCGCCCCGCGCAGGGCGGTGCAGGTGGTCGACCACGGCCTGCACGCCGGCCTGCTGCTGCCGGCAGCCGACCTGCTGCAGCGCCTGCCGGGCCTGGCCGAGGACTTCCCTGGCACGGGTTTTATCGAGCTGGGTTGGGGCAACGAGGGCTTCTACCGCAACCCGGATGCCGGTTTCGCTCAGGGCGTGCAGGCGCTGTTCTGGTCGGGCGACAGCGTGCTGCACCTGGTGCAGCTGGCCGCGCGGCCGACTGGCGGGCAGATGACCCTGGCGCTGGACGAGGCGGGCTACCAGCGCCTGCTGGACTACCTGCTGGCCGGCTTCGCCCTGGATGCCGAAGGTCGGCCGCAAGCGCTCGGCCCCGGCCTGTACAGGCACAGTCGCTTCTACCGGGCCAACGGCCGCTACTCGCTGCTCAATACCTGCAACACCTGGGTCGCCGAGGCGCTGGCGGCGGCCGGGCTGCCGCTCGGCGAGGGTTCGCCGCTGACCGCATCCGGGCTGATGAGGCAGCTGCGGCGCCCGGCGCTGGCGGGTTTCATTTGCCAAGCGCCGTGACCGCGCCAGCCTGCAGTCGGCGCCTGCCCGGATGCAATCCAGGAGTTGTCGGGAGCCGCTTCTCCCTGATTGCATCTGGGCTACAGCGTCATTCAGCGCGGCAGCGCCTCGAGTATCTGCAGGGCCACCCGCACCCGCTCGGTGTTGGGGTAGTTGCGGTTGGCCAGCAGCACCAGGCCGATGTCCCGTGCCGGCAGCAGCAGGACATAGGCGCCGAAGCCGTTGGTCGAGCCGGTCTTGTTCAGCAGCAGGTCGCCTGTGGCGGGTATGGGCGCGTCGAAGCGCTCGATGGCCTGTGGCTGCAGCGCCATGTCCGCGGAGTTGCCGGCCTGCAGGCGCGCCAGGTCGATGGGGTAGGCGTAGCGCTCCCAGCCCAGGCCCTGGCTCATGTCGCCGACCCGGTAATAGCCGGTCTGGGTCATCGCCACGGCGCGCGGCCAGGGCTCGGGTAGCGCCTCGGGGTGCAGGTTGGCCTCGACGAAACGCAGCAGATCCGCCGCGCTGGCTTTTACCCCATAGGCCTCGGCGTCCAGCATGCCGGGGTTGACCCGCACCGGCTGATCCGCCTTGTCGTAGCCCTGGGCGTAGGCGGGCAGGCGCGAGGGCGGTACCTGGATATAACTTTGCGTCAGGGCGAAGGCCGGAAACAGCCGCCGTTCCATCGATTCGGCAAAAGGCTCGCCCAGGCTGGCGGCGGCCAGGTGGGCGAATAGGCCGATGCTCGGGTTGGAGTAGAGGCGCTGGGTGCCGGCGGCATAGCTCGGTTGCCAGCTGCGGTAATAGGCCAGCATCGACGCGCGATCCAGCACCTGTTCGGGAAACTGCAGGGGCAGGCCGCCGGCGCTGTAGGTGGCCAGTTCGAGCAGGCTGATCTGCTCGAAGGGGCCGCCGCGCAGCTCGCTCAGGTGCTGGCTGGCGCTGTCGTGCAGGTCGAGTTTGCCGCTGGCCGCGGCGTAGGCGCCCAGCGTGGCGCTGAGCAACTTGCTGACCGAGCCGATCTCGAACAGGGTGGCGTCGTCGACGGCTTGCCCCGTTTCCCTCGAGGCCAGGCCGTAGTTGAAGGTGTAGCGCCGGCCCTCGACGCTCAGGGCGACCGCCATGCCGGCAATGGCGTGCTCGGCCATCAGCGGTTCAATGATGGCGTTCACCGCCGTTTCGATCTGCTGCTTCGCCGTGCTGCCGGCCAGGGCGTCGCCGGCGCCGAGCAGCAAGCCCAGCAGGAATGCTGCACGCAGGCGACTTAAAGTAGATTCTAGGATTTTTAATTTCATTAAAATCAATTATTTATTGAGTTTATATAAGGTGAACTGTCACGTTTTGCGCGCTCGCTAGCGCGATGCTGGCGATGCGGCGGCGTCGCCAATGCTAGCCGGTGAGGTCAGCGTACAGGGTGATGCAGGGCGAGAAAGGCTGCAATCGCCTCGTTGACCGGCTGCGGGTGGGTGACGGGGCCCATATGGCCGAGACCGGCGAATTCAAGCCGCTCGACCCGGGGCAGGCTGGCCAGCAACAGCTCGGCCACCGCGTGCGCGGCGGCGGTCGAGCGCTCGCCGAGCAGGTAGAGCACCGGCACGCGCAGCGTGGTGAAGGCCGCCAGCGCTGTGGGCTCGCTGAGCAGCGCATAAGCCCAGCGGCGCACGTTGCGCACCGAGGCGACGATGGGGGCCTGACGCCGCTCGGGCATCTGCCGCCAGCTGCCGGGCCCCATCCAGTAGTCGATAAAGTGTTCGGCGGCCGCCGCGGGATCGCCCGCATCCAGAGCGGCCGCCGATTGCGCCACTGTCGCGCGAATGCCGTCGGCGGCATTGGGCGGCGATTGCCGGGCATCGATCAGGGCGAACAACGTCGGTTCGTAAAGCACCAGCGCGGCGATCCGCTCGGGGTGCCTGAGGGCGGCGAGCAGGGCCACCGCCGCGCCGTAGGAGTGACCGACCAGCGCCAGCGGCGCGCCGGCCCTCGCCAGCAGCGGCTCGATCAGCTTGACTTCGTCGCCCAGGCTGATCTGCCGATCCGACGGCCAGTCCGGACTCTTGCCGGCGCCGTAGGCGTCGGGCGCGAGGACTCGGTAGTCGGGCGCCAGGCGCTCCATCAGCGCTTGCCACTGGCTGGAACTGCTGGCGTTGGCGTGCAGACAGACCACCGCCGGGCCGTTGCCGGCCTCGCGACAGAAGGCTTCGTGTGGCATGTAACCTCCCGCGCTAGACGCGCACGCCTTGCTCGCGCAGGCGCTTGTACAGGGTATTGCGGCTGACGCCCAGGCGCCGCGCCAGGCCCGAGACGTTGCCGCCGCAGGCGCGGTACTGGCTGGCCAGATCGCTGGGCTCGACCGACGATGCCTGCGCCGCACCGGGTGCGCTGGCCGGCAGATCGAGGAAGAAGTCGTCCGGCAAGTGCTCGGCACGGATGGGCTGGTCGTCGGCCATGGCCAGCGCCACGCGCAGCACGCTGCTGAGCTGACGCAGGTTGCCCGGCCAGGGATGACGCTGGAACAGTTCCAGCACCTCGCGGCTGAGTCCGGCCCATTGCTTGGGTTCGCGGTGCTGCTCCCACAGCCGCTGGAACAGCGCCTGCTTGTCGCTGCGTTCGCGCAGCGGCGGCAGTTCCAGGTTCAGCCCGCTGATACGGTAGTACAGATCGGCGCGGAACTGGCCGCTGTCGACGTCCTGGCGCAGCGGGCGGTTGGTCGCGGAAATCAGCCGCACGTCCACCGGATGCTGTTCGCTGCTGCCCAGCGGCTGCACGCAGCGCTCCTGCAGCACGCGCAGCAAACGGGCCTGCACCCGCAGCGGCATTTCGCCGATCTCGTCGAGAAACAGGGTGCCCTTGTGCGCCTTGCGGATCAGGCCGACATGGCCCTTCTGGCTGGCGCCGGTGAAGGCACCCTTTTCGTAGCCGAACAGCTCCGATTCCACCAGTTCCGCCGGAATGGCCGCGCAGTTGACCGCGACGAAGGGGTGGCTGGCGCGCGAGCTGGCACGGTGCAGGGCCTTGACGAAGACCTCCTTGCCGGCGCCGGTTTCACCCTGCACCAGGATCGGGATGTCCTTCTCCAGCAGGCGTTCGGCCTGGCGAATGGCCTTGTCCATCCGCGCATCGCCCAGGCTCAGCGCATGCAGCTCGGGTTCGCCGCTGGGGCGCGGCGCGGTCTGCGGGCGGAAATCGCGGGCCTGGATCGGTGCCGGCTGCGCCGGGCGTCGAATCCGCGCATGGAAACGCAACTGGCCGCTGGTGCGCAGGCCGAATGGCTGGCCGTCCGGCTGGTTGAGCAGTTGCTGCAGGGGCACGTCGAACAGCTGCTCGATGGCGCCGTAGGCCAGCGGTTGGCCGAGCAGGTTATCGGCGCGGCGGTTGGCCGAGACCACATGGCCCTGTTCGTCGAACACCACCAGGCCGGCCCAGGGGCTGTCGAGGTTGTCCAGGCTGGTGTTGAAGCTGAGCAGGTGGTACTGGTCGGCGAACAGCTTGAGGATCAGGCGGTTCTCCACCGACTGGCTCATCATCTTGACCATGCCGAGGGTATGCGCCGGCGGCAGGTAGCTGTCGCTGGAGACGTCGAGCACGGCAATCATGCGCCGCTGTTCGTCGAAGATCGGCGAGGCCGAGCCGGTCATGAAGCGGTTGGCCTTGAGGAAATGCTCGTCGTGCTGGATATGCACGGCCTGGCCGCAACCGAGTGCGGTGCCGATGGCATTGGTGCCGGTGTAGCGCTCCAGCCAGCTGGCGCCGGCGACGAAGCCGGCGGCCTGGCGCGGCTCGATGAAGCGCCGGTCGCCCCAGGACTGCAGCAGCCGGCCCTGCTCGTCGGCCAGCATGATCAGGCAGTTGGAGTTGGCGAGGATGGTGCCGTAGTAGGGCAGCACCTCCTGGTGGGTGGTCTGCACCAGGGCCTGGCGGCTTTCCAGCAGGGCTGAGAGTTCGCCGGGGGGCGGCGGGTCGAAGCGCGGCGTGCTCTGGTGGGTCAGGCCGTAGTCACGACAGCGCGACCAGGACTCCTGGATGATGGTGTCGTGCGCCGGGGCACGGGCAGCTTCTGTCATGGTGCGATCTCTTCTTGTCGGTTCGCGATCTGCGTCGCGATGGATCCAGTCTCGTTCAACACTGTTCAATGTCAACGAACGAATTGTTCAGTTGTTCACATTCGACTGTTCAAAAGTGTTCAGTCGAACATCGCCCAGCAACCCGGCTCTGCGCTTATTTCTCTTCTGGAACAGATAGATATCCCGATTTTTTGCGGCCTGGCACGCTTGTCGCTGTAGGTGTTCGAAACCGAATGGCACGACAAGAAAAAGGACAGGCCATGTCGCTCAAGCTCGAACACGTCACCCGTATCGTCGACGGCCAGGTGCATATCGACGATGCCTGCCTGAGTTTCGAACCCGGCTCCTTCAACGTCCTGCTCGGCCGCACCCTGGCCGGCAAGACCAGCCTGATGCGCCTGATGGCCGGGTTGGATCGCCCCAGCAGCGGGCGAGTGCTGATGAACGGCGCCGATGTCACCGGTGTGCCGGTGCGCCAGCGCAATGTGTCGATGGTCTACCAGCAGTTCATCAACTATCCGACCCTGACGGTGTTCGAGAACATCGCCTCGCCGCTGCGCCAGGCTGGGGTGGCCAAGGAGCAGATCGTCGAGAAGGTCGAGGCCACCGCGCGCATGCTGCGCATCGACAAGCTGCTGGCGCGCTACCCGCTGGAGCTGTCCGGCGGCCAGCAGCAGCGCACGGCGATGGCGCGGGCGCTGGTCAAGGATGCCTCGCTGATCCTGTTCGACGAGCCCCTGGTCAACCTCGACTACAAGCTGCGCGAGGAGCTGCGTCAGGAAATGCGCGAGCTATTCCAGGCGCGCCACACCATCGCCATCTACGCCACCACCGAGCCCAACGAGGCGCTGGCCCTGGGTGGCACCACCACCATCCTGCACGAAGGACGGGTGGTGCAGAGCGGTAGGACCGCCGAGGTCTACCATCGCCCGCAGCAGGTGCTCGCCGCCGAGCTGTTCTCGGAACCTGCGATCAACCTGATGCCGGGGCGCATCAGTGGCACCGAGGTGAGCTTCGCCGATTGCGTGCACTTTCCGCTCAACCCCGATCTGCGCGGCATCGCCGAGGGCGAGTATCGCTTCGGCGTCAGGCCCAGCCATATCGGCCTGGTGCCGTCCAACGACGATGATCTGGAACTGGCCGTGACCGTCGAGCTGGCCGAGATCAGCGGCTCGGAAACCTTCCTCCACGTGCGCAACGAGCAGTTCGTGCTGGTGTTGCACCTACCCGGGGTGCACGAGTACGCGGTGGATGCGCCGATCCTCATCTATATCCCCACCCACAAGCTGTTCGTCTTCGCCGCCGACGGGCAACTGGTGCAGGCGCCCAGCCGTCGTCAGGGGAGGGCCGCCTGATGGCCGAGATTCGTCTGCACAACCTGGCGCACAGCTACAACGGCGTGCCGAAAGCGCCTGAAGACTATGCAATTCGCGAGATGAACCACGTCTGGCAGCAGGGCGGCGCCTATGCATTGCTGGGGCCGTCGGGCTGCGGCAAGTCGACCCTGCTCAATATCATCTCCGGCCTGCTCAGCCCGTCGCAGGGCGAGGTGCAGTTCGACGGCAAGGCGGTCAACGCGCTGTCGCCGCAGCAGCGCAACATCGCCCAGGTTTTCCAGTTCCCGGTGGTCTACGACACCATGACGGTGTTCGACAACCTGGCCTTCCCGCTGCGCAACCAGGGCCTGGACGAAGCGCGGGTGATGAGCAAGGTGCACGAGATCGCCGAGGTGCTGGAACTGCATCCGCTGCTGCACAGGAAGGCGCGCAACCTCACCGCCGACGAGAAGCAGAAGGTCTCCATGGGCCGTGGCCTGGTGCGCGACGACGTGTCGGCGATCCTCTTCGACGAGCCCCTGACGGTGATCGACCCGCACCTGAAGTGGAAGCTGCGGCGCAAGCTCAAGCAGATCCACGAGCAGTTCAATATCACCATGGTCTACGTCACCCACGACCAGCTGGAGGCCTCCACCTTCGCCGACAAGATCGCGGTGATGTACGGCGGGCAGATCGTCCAGTTCGGCACGCCGCGCGAGTTGTTCGAGCGCCCCGGGCACACCTTTGTCGGCTACTTCATCGGCAGTCCGGGCATGAACCTGATCGAGGTGCAGCGCTGCGAGGGCGGGGTGCGCTTCGCCAATACCGTGCTGCCGCTGACCGAGGGGCTCAATCGACGCCTGGCCGAATTGGAGGGCAAGCGCCTGCAGGTGGGCATCCGTCCCGAGTTCGTCCACGTCTGGGATGGCGCCTACGAAGACGCGCTGTGCGGTCGGGTGCTGCACGTCGAGGACCTCGGCACCTACAAGATCCTCACCTTCGACCTCGACGGCCAGGTGCTCAAGGCGCGCCTGCAGGAGGATCAGCCGGTGCCGCGCGAGCAGGTGTACCTGAGCTTCCCGGCGCAGTGGCTGATGCTCTACGCCGACGACTACCTGGTGGAGGTGGCGCCATGAGGGTGCAGAACAACAAGGCCTGGTGGCTGGTGCTGCCGGTGTTCCTGCTGGTGGCGTTCAGCGCCATCGTGCCGATGATGACGGTGGTCAATTACTCGGTGCAGGACATCTTCGATCCGTCCACCCGCTATTTCGTCGGCGTCGACTGGTATCGCCAGGTGCTGCAGGACCCGCGCCTGCACGATTCGCTGCTGCGCCAGTTCATCTTCTCCGCCTGCGTGCTGCTGATCCAGATTCCCTTGGGTATCGCCATCGCCCTGTGCATGCCGACGCGCGGGCGCCGGGCCTCGCTGTGCCTGATCCTGATGGCCATTCCGCTGCTGATCCCGTGGAACGTGGTGGGCACCATCTGGCAGATCTTCGGCCGCGCCGACATCGGCCTGATGGGCTGGGTGTTGAACAAGCTGGGCATCAGCTACAACTATGCCTCCAACACCATGGACGCCTGGGTGACGGTGCTGATCATGGACGTCTGGCACTGGACCTCGCTGGTGGCGCTGCTGTGCTACTCGGGGCTGCGCGCCATTCCCGACGTCTACTACCAGGCGGCGCGCATCGACCGCGCGTCGAACTGGGCGGTGTTCCGCCATATTCAGCTGCCCAAGCTGAAAAGCGTGCTGCTGATCGCGGTGATGCTGCGCTTCATGGACAGCTTCATGATCTACACCGAGCCCTTCGTGCTCACCGGCGGCGGGCCGGGCAACGCCACCACCTTCCTCAGCCAGACCCTGACGCAAATGGCCATCGGCCAGTTCGACCTGGGCCCGGCGGCGGCGTTCTCGCTGGTGTACTTCCTGATCATCCTGCTGGTGTCCTGGCTGTTCTACACCGCCATGACCCACGACGACAAAACCCGCTGAGGCCGACCATGATGCTGCGCAAACGCCTGGTGCTGCTGCTCTACTTCCTGTTCCTGCTGGTGCCGATCTACTGGCTGCTGAACATGTCGTTCAAGGGCAATACCGAGATCCTCGGCGGCCTGAGTCTGTGGCCGCAAAACTTCACCCTGGACAACTACCGGGTGATTTTCACCGACCGCAGTTGGTACGAGGGTTACCTCAACTCGCTGTACTACGTCAGCCTCAACACCCTGATCTCGCTCAGCGTGGCGCTGCCGGCGGCCTATGCCTTCTCGCGCTACCGCTTCCTCGGCGACAAGCACCTGTTCTTCTGGCTGCTGACCAACCGCATGGCGCCGCCGGCGGTGTTCCTGCTGCCGTTCTTCCAGCTGTACTCGTCCATCGGCCTGTTCGACACCCATATCGCCGTGGCGCTGGCGCACTGCCTGTTCAACGTGCCGCTGGCGGTGTGGATTCTCGAGGGGTTCATGTCCAGCGTGCCCAAGGAAATCGACGAGACGGCCTATATCGACGGCTACAGTTTTCCCAAGTTCTTCGTGAAGATCTTCATTCCGCTGATTCGCTCCGGCATCGGCGTCACCGCCTTCTTCTGCTTCATGTTCTCCTGGGTCGAGCTGCTGCTGGCGCGCACCCTGACCTCGGTGGACGCCAAGCCCATCGCGGCGGTGATGACCCGTACCGTGTCCGCCTCGGGCATCGACTGGGGCGTGCTGGCCGCCGCCGGGGTGCTGACCATCCTTCCGGGGATGCTGGTGATCTGGTTCGTTCGCAACCATGTGGCCAAGGGCTTCGCCCTCGGCCGCGTGTAAGGGAGGTTCGTCATGAGCTGGATGGCCTGGACTCTACCGACCGCGCTGTTCTTCGGCGGCATCGCCGTGCTGCTGGCTGGCATGACGCTGGTGGAGCTGCGCTGGCCGTGCGTCGAGCGCAAGGGTTTTCTGCCGATTGCCACCACCCGGGGCGATCGGCTGTTTATCGGTCTGCTCGGCAGCGCCTACCTGCACCTGCTGGTGATAGGCGTGACCGACTGGAGCGTGTGGATAGCCTCGCTGCTATCACTGTTGTGGTTGTGCGCAGTCATGCGCTGGGGCTGAGCCGGGCTGCCACCGGTATGCCTCTCCCCATATCCTGAGATGGAGGTCTCTATGTTCGACAATAACAACAAGACCCGACATAGCATGGCGTTGGCCGCCCTGCTGGCGTTGTCCGGTTTGAGCGGTGCGGCCTGGGCCGATGCCTTTGAGGAGGCCGCGAAGAAATGGATCGCCGAGGAGTTCAATCCCTCGACCCTGACGCCCGAGCAGCAGCTCGAAGAGCTGAAATGGTTCATCAAGGCCGCCGAGCCGTTCCGCGGCATGAACATCAGCGTGGTGTCGGAAACCATCACCACCCACGAGTACGAGTCCAAGGTGCTGGCCAAGGCCTTCAGCGAGATCACCGGCATCAAGCTCAAACACGACCTGCTGCAGGAAGGCGACGTGGTCGAGAAGCTGCAGACCCAGATGCAGTCGGACAAGAACATCTATGACGGCTGGGTCAACGACTCCGACCTGATCGGCACCCACGCGCGCTACGGCAAGGCGGTGGCGATCAGCGACATGATCGCCGGCGAGGCCAAGGACTTCACTTCGCCGACCCTGGATCTCGAGGACTTCATCGGCATCTCCTTCACCACCGGGCCGGACAAGAAGATCTACCAGCTGCCGGACCAGCAGTTCGCCAACCTCTACTGGTTCCGCGCCGACTGGTTCGAGCGCCCGGAGCTCAAGGCCAAGTTCAAGGAAATCTACGGCTACGAGCTGGGCGTGCCGGTCAACTGGTCGGCCTACGAGGACATCGCCGAGTTCTTCTCGGTGCACGTCAAGGAAATCGACGGCCAGCGCGTCTACGGCCATATGGATTACGGCAAGAAGGACCCGTCGCTGGGCTGGCGCTTTACCGATGCCTGGTTCTCCATGGCCGGCGGCGGCGACAAGGGCCTGCCCAACGGCCTGCCGGTGGACGAATGGGGCATTCGCGTCGACGGCTGCCGGCCGGTGGGCTCCAGCGTCGCCCGTGGCGGCGACACCAACGGCCCGGCGGCGGTCTACGCCACCAGCAAGTACGTCGACTGGATGCGTCAGTACGCCCCGCCGGAGGCCCAGGGCATGACCTTCTCCGAGGCCGGGCCGGTGCCGGCGCAGGGCGCCATCGCCCAGCAGATCTTCTGGTACACCGCCTTTACCGCCGACATGACCAAGCCGGGCCTGCCGGTGGTCAACGAGGACGGTACGCCGAAGTGGCGCATGGCACCGTCGCCCAAGGGCCCGTACTGGGAGGAGGGCATGAAGCTCGGCTATCAGGACGCCGGCTCCTGGACCTTCCTCAAGTCCACCCCGGAGAAGCAGCGTCTGGCTGCCTGGCTCTACGCCCAGTTCGTCACCTCCAAGACCGTGTCGCTGAAGAAGACCCTGGTCGGCCTGACGCCGATTCGTGAGTCGGACATCAATTCCCAGGCCATGACCGACGCCGCGCCCAAGCTCGGCGGGCTGGTGGAGTTCTACCGCAGCCCGGCGCGGGTGCAATGGACGCCGACCGGCACCAACGTGCCGGACTATCCACGTCTGGCCCAGCTGTGGTGGCAGTTCATCGCCGAGGCCGCCAGCGGCGACAAGACCCCGCAGCAGGCGCTCGATGGTCTGGCCGCGGCGCAGGACACCATGCTCGGCCGCCTGGAGCGCTCCGGCGTGCTGGGTGAATGCGGGCCAAAGCTGAACGAGCCGCGTGATCCGCAATACTGGCTGGATCAGCCGGGTGCGCCGAAACCGAAGCTGGACAATGAAAAGCCCAAGGGCGAGACCATCGCCTATGACGAGCTGCTCAAATCCTGGGAGCAGGCGCGTAACTGATCGGTAAGGCAGAAAGGACAACGGCACCCGCGGGTGCCGTTGTTCGTTGTGAGCGCTGCTTATTTATGCAGGTGTTCGGCTGCGTGCAGGGTGTTTTCCAACAGCCCGGCGCGGGTCATCGGGCCGACGCCGCCCGGCACCGGGGTGATCCAGCCGGCGCGGGGCAGGGCGGTCTCGTAGACCACGTCGCCGACCAGCTTGCCGTCTTCCTGACGGTTGATGCCGACGTCGATGACGATGGCGCCTTCCTTGATCCACTCGCCCTTGACCAGACCCGGCTTGCCGGCGGCGACCACGACGATATCGGCCTGGCCAACGTGGGTCGGCAGATCCTTGGTGAAGCGGTGGGTGACGGTGACGGTGCAGCCGGCCAGCAGCAGCTCCATGGCCATCGGCCGGCCGACGATATTGGAGGCGCCGACTACTACTGCATGCATGCCGTACAGATCGACGCCGGTGCTTTGCAGCAGTGTCATGATGCCCTTCGGCGTGCAGGGGCGCAGCAGCGGCATGCGCTGGGCCAGGCGACCGATGTTGTAGGGGTGGAAACCGTCCACGTCCTTGTCCGGGCGAATGCGCTCGAGCAGCAGGGAGGAGTCCAGGTGTTCGGGCAACGGCAGTTGCACCAGGATGCCGTCGATGGCCGGGTCTTCGTTGAGTTCGTCGATCAGGGCGAGCAGATCGGCCTGGCTGGTCTCGGCTGGCAGGTCGTAGGCGCGGGAGAGGAAACCGACCTCTTCGCAGTCCTTGCGTTTGTGGGACACATAGACCTGGGAGGCGGGATCGGTACCGACCAGGATCACGGCCAGGCCCGGCGCGCGCAGGCCTTGCTGGCGGCGCTCGGCGACACGTTGGGCAATCTGCTGGCGGAGGCTGGCGGCGATCGCCTTGCCGTCGATCAGTTGTGCGGTCATTGCGCTGATTAACCATTAATAAGGATGAAAAAAGGACGCGCATTCTCGCATGGGCGCTCCCTCGGGCAAAGGCGCCTGCCGTCGTTTTCGCGTAACTCCTTTATATCGCTGAATTTTTTTGATTTTTTCTGTTGACGGGGTGTGGCCGCCTCTATAACATTCGCCCCGCTTGTCGAGCACAGCCAGTCGCTGGGTAAGACGGCAGCGGTAAAGCCCTTGTGGTAGAGCCTAAGCCGAAAGCTTTAAGTCTGCGCTTGCAGATGGATAGGCGCCCGTAGCTCAGCTGGATAGAGCATCCGCCTTCTAAGCGGATGGTCGCAGGTTCGAGTCCTGCCGGGCGTGCCATTTGGCAGCTAGGCATGCAAGCAAAAAGCAATATGGTGGGCGTAGCTCAGTTGGTAGAGCACAGGATTGTGGCTCCTGGTGTCGTGGGTTCGATTCCCATCGTCCACCCCATATTCCAGAACGCCAGGCCCCAAAGCCTGGCGTTTTTGTTTTAAGGTTCCGACCACGCGGACGTGGTGAAATTGGTAGACACACCAGATTTAGGTTCTGGCGCCGCAAGGTGTGAGAGTTCGAGTCTCTCCGTCCGCACCATGTGAAACGCTGTATTTCCGGGGGTTCCAGCCGGATCGCTTCTCAGAAGGGAGCGTTTTGGGAACACTCTGGGAATCGGCAAACGAAAAAGGCAGCCTGCGAGGGCTGCCTTTTGTCGTTTCTGGGCCCTGGATTCAGAGCTTTAGCGCGTGTTCCAGCAGCGGGATCATGTCGGGGCCGTCCTTGCTGATGTAGCGGCCGTAGTGGCGTTCGAGCATGGCGATGGTGGTATGGCCCATCTGATCCTTGAGCCACTGCAGGGTGACGGCGCCGGTGGTGAGCAGCTGGCTGGCGTAGGTATGACGGCAGTTGTTCGGCCCCCGGTAGCGCACGTCGGCCGTTGCCAGGTGTGGGCGCCAGAAGCCCTTGAGCAGCATGTCGGAGCTGCTGTGCGCCGCGCCGGTGCTGCTGCAGTGGAACACGAACCGCAGCGACTGACGCTTCCTGGTCTTGTTGTCCCGGTCCAGCACCTCGACTTCCACCGGTTTGGCCTTCTGGGTGTGGATGGCCTGCGCCTGCAGGGCCTGCAGCGCCGGCTTGAGTAGGCGCACCTCGCGGGTTGAACGGCGGGTCTTGGTCACCTTGTAGACGCCGCGCACCTGGCTGCGGCGGAACTTCACCGTGCCGGCCTTGAGGTCGACGTCTTCCCAGGCCAGGGCGATGGCCTCGGATACCCTGGGCCCCGTCCACAGCATGAACTGCGCGAGGTGCAGCTCCTGGAGCTTGTCGGTTGTCGTGCCGAGGATCGCGTCGATCTCCTCGCGGGTGAATGGGTCGACCTCGTCCGCGTCGGGCAGACGGATGGTTATGCCTTCGGTCGGGTCATGGGCCGAGCGGTTGCGCGCCCGGTACAGGGTGAAGATCTGTTTCAGCAGGCTGACGATCTCGCGCACGGTGCGGTTGTGCAGGGTCGGCATCAGGGTCTTGTGCACCCACTCCTGCAGGTCCAGGTGGTCGATGGTGTCGGCCTGCTCATCGCCCCAGCGTGGGCGGATGTGCGTCTCGACCTTGCTCTTGTAGGTGCGGAAGCCGGACGGGGCCAGCTCGTTGCGTTTGATTTCGAGCCACAGGTCCATGTAGTGGCCGAGGGTGTTGGTTTTCACCCTGGGCGAGTCGGGGAAGTGGCGGGCATAGCTGAAGGTGCCCGCCCTGATTTCGTACTCGATCATGCCGACCAGGCGCTCGGCCTGGGCGATGTTGTCGGGCGTGGCGTCGCCGTTGAACGGCTCGCGGCACAGTTCGCCCTGATAACGGAAATACACGCGCACGCGGTTGCCGCGTACCTCTACACCCTTTGCCATCTGCGCCCCCCGGCACAAGAAAAGCCCAGTCTATGGGCCGAATAGAAGCTCGGCCCGAGAGCAGGCCGAGAAGTTGAAGCGGTGGTTTCTCGTTATGCGGTTGGTGGTGGCCTTACAGCAGCTGATCCAGCGAAGAACGCGGGCAGGCCGTCCAGGGAATGACAACCTGGTCTTCCAGTGGTCGGCAGTGCCAGGCCTGGTGGTAAAGCTGGCCGTCTACTTCCTCGATGCCGGCTAACACCAGGCCCATGGTGGCCATGCCCTCGATGCGAACATCGTAGAGCCTGGGCAGTGGGTCGCTGGTGAACTGCCCCGCGGTGAAGATATGGGCGCATAGGCTCGGGCCACCTATCGGACTCACGGGCATGACGCACACCTGGACATCGACCCTCAGACGCTGGCTGGCCTGCAGCTCGCTCCGCGGTCGCTTCTTGCCGAGGTGGTAGAGCGGGATCACTTCGTAGTACATGGCTCACGAATACTGGTTGCACATACAGCATTCTGTACTTGCCCGCGGTTGCCGTCGAGTTACGGCCGTCGTGTGACGTTGGCTCAGCCATCGTCCCTCCCGAACCACTCGCTGCGCCGCTTCCATTGCCGGCGCATTTCCTCGATCAGCCGCTCGGCGGCAGCGCTGCCGCGCTTGGCGGTGATCTTTTCGCGCAGCTCCGCGACCGTGTCCTCACCTGTGTAGCCGAGGCGCAGCCAGTGGCGCGCCTCGCATTCGTGCATGTGTTGGCGGTCGGCCTGGTCAGCCACGTTCCACCTCCAGTGCGCGATAACCGTCTGCCCTGGCCAGCATGGCCACGGCGTTGCGCACGGCACGCCAATCGCTTGGCGTGCTGCTGGTGTGGATGATGTGGCGGCCGGGCTTGGTCAAGCGCAGGTGGCCACCGTTGGTCTTGGTGATCTGCCAGCCGTGCGCCTTGGCGTAGCAGAACAGCGGCCAGAGGCGCTTGCCGCAGCGCCGGCCGTAGGTGATGACAAGGCGGCTCATGCATTGGCCTCCCGCTGCGCCACGCTTAGCCCGACCGCTACCGGGCGGACCCAGATCGGCATGCTGCTCAGCATGAAGGTTTCGCCGGCCGCAGCCAGCAGCAGGGTGGTGCCCATGACGTGGGCGATGGCCTCGGCGGCGTGCGGCGGCACGGCGTTGCCGATGCGCTCGCTCCAGTCCTTGTCGCTCAGACCGTCGAGGATCAGTTGCTCTTCTGGCTCCACCAGGCTCTGCAGCGCGGCCTTCTCCAGGGTGGTAAAGGGGCGGTGCCAGGTGCCGTCGATGCTGCGGATGATGCAGGTCAGGCGCTCATTGGCGACAGGAATGCGCGGGTCAGCGACGCTGAATCGCCCGCTGTCGTAGCGCGAGCTGGCAGCGATCGCGCCGGCGTGCTGGTCGAATGGGATCACGCCGTAGTGGCCACCGGTCAGGTAGTTGTCGCCCTTGCCGCGGTGCAGGATGCGAGGATCTGCTACAGACTGCTGGCCACCCTGCACGCCCTTGCCGCCGGCAATGATGGTGCCGGCCGGCTTGTCGAATGGGACGACGCGGTAGTTGCCGCTGTGGCGGTTCCAGTTCGGGCGCGGGTCCGCAACGCTGAAGGTTCCCTGGCCCGGCATGGTCTGCCCGGGGATCGTCGGCGCCGACTCGGCCCAACGGATAACGCCGAACTGCTGGCCGTGATTCCAGTTCGCGGCCTGGCGGTACCGGGGATCGGCAACCGAGAACGCGCCATTGGTAGGGCTGCTGCGGCCCGCGATGGTGCCGCTGGTATCGCCCCAGCCATGCACGCCCAGGTAGCCGGCGCGGTATTCCGGAACGATCACCAGGTCGCGCAGGTGGCCATCCTCGATCGCCAGCTCGTTGAGGCTGCGCCAGTCGCTGCCGGCGCGCACCAGGGCAAGGCGCACCCAGGTCTGCCACTGCAGCGAGGGTACGCGGTGCATCGGGCCGGCGGCGTCGATATCGCCCGGTAGCGGCATGCGGCCGAGGATGTCGCCGACGGCGCGCAGGGTCTTTTTCTCCGGCTCGTACAGGAAGGGCGGCACCTTCTCGACGTGGCGGGCCACCAGGAGAAAGCGCTTGCGCGATTGGGCCAGGCCGCCCAGCTCGCCGCAGTCGTGGGTGGTTTCGGCAACGGCGTAGCCGTAGAAGCTCAGCAGGCTGTTGATCTGGTCCAGCAGGTGGCGGCCGCGGGTCGCAAGGCGCGGGACGTTCTCGAACACGATCAGCGGCACCGGGTCATCCTTCCAGGCCTCGCCCATCAGCCAGATGCAGCGCAGAGTCAGTTCGTTCAGCGCCTGGTACTTCGGGGTCTGGCTCATCTTTTCGGAGAGCAGGCCGCTGGCGCCCTTGCAGGGGCTGCTGATGAACACGGCGTCGGGGCGCTTGTTCTGCGCGGCGCGGCGCACGTCCTCGGCGGTGGCCTCGCGCCACCCGGCTGGTGGCTGCTTGCCGTGGAAACGGATGTACTGGTCGCGAGTGAACAGGTCCAGCAGGGTGCCAGGAACACCGCTCAGGCGTTCGAAGTCGGCCAGGCCAGCCGGGTCGACGTCGATGCCGCCAAGGCATTCCCAGCGCGCCTGGACGTTGCCGACGACGGGCTTCGCGCGGTTGAAGCCCTTGGCGCCGCCGCCAAGGCCGCAGCAGAAGTGGAAGTGGTGCAGGGTCTCAACGCGCATACCGGCGATCTCCCTGGGCTTTCTTGGCGGCGACGTTGGCCATGTAGCTGGCCCATTCGTCCTGCTTGAGGCGTTGGCGGATGCGGCTGCACTTGGCGTGCTTGCGGGTGGAGCGGGCGTTGCCGCAGATATCGCAGATGCTGGGCAGCTCCAGGCGGTGGCTGGCCATGGTTGGGCGCTCACGCATGGGGCACCTCCACGGCGTAGACGGTCATGTCGCCCAGGTTGGTGCCCTTGTTGCGGCGGATGCGTTTGAGCTGCTGCAGGGTGGTGGCGTCGGCGCCGAACAGGAAGACCACCGACTTGGTGTCGGGGCTGCCGATCGCGCGCAGGCGGTCGAGCAGCCAGGTGTAGCCGCCCGGCTCGGTCAGCTGGTGGAAGGTCTGATCCTGGAACTCCAGGGTGTGCATGAGTTCGACGGACTGCTGTAGGGTGATTTGCTCGTTACGCATGGGGCACCTCCAGCGCATAGACGGCGGTGAAGGTCATGCCCGGGTAGTCGGATTTGTGTTGCTCGTAGTCCTGGCGAGTAGAGAGCACACCGGAATCAGAACCGTGGCTCCAGAACCATGCGTAGGGCTCCGTCTGCAGTGGATTGCCAGCCTGCAGCGGGCCGAACCACTCGAAGCGCTCGGCGCAGTCGGCGACGAATGACCATTGGTGCGTTTCGTCGTTGCTGTTGCGTTCGTGGATGTTGCACAGCAGCTCGCCGCCTTCGTTGCGGGAAACTTCGACCAGCGCCGGCCGTGAGTCAGGTTCGCCCAGTCGGAAGCCGCGCACCCAGTACGCACCAGGTGCGGCTGGTTTCTCATGCGTCCACCGCGGCACCTCGATGGCTTCGGAGAGCAGATGCGCGCTATCAGCCGGCACGCCCTGGCGGCATGTTGGGCAAACGGCGACAAAGCCGCGCCCGCTGCAGCGCTTGCAGGTGATGAAGGTGCCGCCGTCGTAGGGGTCGATCATCTGCAGGCCTTCGATGCATTCCCCGCACGGCTCAATTGCCTCGGCGGCGCTCGGCTGTTTCTTGATCAGCCCCTCGATGACCTGGAGCTGTTCCTGGGCGCCGGTGACGTAGGCGGGGTCGAAGCCGTTGGGCACGCGGGGGCGGCAGCCGGCCAGCCAGATGACTTTTTGGCAGGCGTCCAGCTCGCGGTGGATCTTGCGGAGCTGTTCAACGGACACGAGGCGCAGGTCGGCGGCTGGCGTGGTAGCCTTGTCGCCGCTGACTTCGGGGTTTTGTGCTTGCATGGTGCTTCTCCTTCGGGGTTGGTATGGCCCTGCCGAGTTGCCGCTCGGCGGGGCCTTTCTTTATGCCGCCACGT
This sequence comes from Pseudomonas sp. EGD-AK9, assembly GCF_000465935.2. Taxonomy (NCBI): domain Bacteria; kingdom Pseudomonadati; phylum Pseudomonadota; class Gammaproteobacteria; order Pseudomonadales; family Pseudomonadaceae; genus Pseudomonas; species Pseudomonas sp. EGD-AK9. The sequence goes on along the minus strand of NZ_AVOF01000474.1, from coordinate 508 downwards.
ATCCGGCGGCGGTCTTGCTCAGCAGGCCGGCTTCTGTGGCCTGCTGCATCAGTCGGGTAGTTCTCTCGCTGCCCATCTTCAATTCCCGTGCTACCTGCCGGACGGCCAGCTTGGCGCCGCGTTCGGTGCGGGCGATCAGCTGCAGCAGGTCGGCCGGTAGGTCGTTGCCTGTTGCCGTTTCCGGCTCGGTTTCCGGGTGTTCCTGGGTGCGTTCCTCGGTGCGTTTCTGGCGTATCGGCGCGGTTGCGCGGGCGGTTTCGGCATCGGTTGCGGGGCGTAGCGCGCAGAGGATCAGGGCCGGGACCACCTCCAGCGCCAGGGCGAAGCCGATGCACAGCAGGGTGGCCAGCTCCAGGGGCAGGCCTGCCGCCTTGGCCGGCTTGCTGCGCAGGGCGGTGAGTTCCTGCGATGCCGTGTCGCGGCGTTGCTGAGCGGCGGCGCGCAGGGCGTCGATGCGGGTGAGGGCGGCGGCCTCCAGCTCCAGGGCGCGGGTGACCATGCCGCGTTC
>NZ_AVOF01000473.1:0-1947 GCF_000465935.2 Pseudomonas sp. EGD-AK9 | reverse complement strand
AGCCCGCCCCTAGCCAGCCCCCGCTGGCGCCGCCGGCCGCCGAGCCCTTGGCCGAGCCCGACTTCCAGCTCAATCTCGACGACCTGCCGCTGGATGCCGACTGGGACATGGTCAGCCCCTTCGAGGCCGCCCGCGGCAAGACCAAGGCGGTCGCCGCGGCGGAGTTCGATGCGGGGTTCTCCAGCAACCTGCAGGAACTGCCGGAGGTGTTCGAGCTGGACGAGGAGGTGCAGACCGTCAGCGCCTTCGGCGAGATGGAGATGGTGGTGGGCGGCGAGGACGAGTTGCTCGACGAGCATTTTCTCGATGCCTTCGCCGGCGAGGCCGATGCCACCGCGGCGCTGCAGGGCGATATCGAGCAGCTGGCCGGCAACCCCGAACACATGGCCAAGCTCAACCAGGCGCTGGCCTATATCGAGCAGGGCAACCTGAGCAGCGCCTGCGACATTCTCAACGAGGTGATCGACCAGGGCGACGACCGGCAGAAACAGGCCGCACGCCAGTTGCTGGCGGAAATCGCCTGACTCGCCCGACTCGCTGCGCCGACAGGGCCGCGCTTGCTGCGCGGCCCTGTCTTTTATGGGGCTGGTCGTCGGGGCCCGGATGCAAACCGGGACAGCCCAGCTCGGGTGCCGGGTTACCCGAGCGAGGAGAGCGCCCCGTGGGAGCCGACTGGCTCCTGCCGTCAGAAGCTCTTGCCCAGGTTCAGGTACAGCGCCTTTTCCCGCTCGTCGTTGAAGCCGTAACTGAAGTTCACCGGGCCCAGCGGCGTATCCAGGCCGAGGAAGATGCTGGCGGCGTTGATATAGCCGCTGTCGAAGGCGTTGTCGTTGTTCCAGGCGCGGCCGCGCTCCAGCGACATGCCCAGGTACAGGGGCAGGTCCAGCGGCAGCAGCGAACGCTGGGTCAGGCGGCGGTAGTAGATCAGCCGCGCCAGCGCCACGTTCTGCCCGCTCAGGGCGTCCTGGCGGAAGCCGGACAGCTCCTGGGCGCCGCCGAGGATAAAGCCGGAGGTGACCACGTCGGCCTCCTCCAGGGTGCGCCCGTAGCGCCCGCCGAGCACCCAGGTATTGGCCTCGACGCTGAATACCTTGTTCAGCTCCAGCTGCCACTGACGGTACTCTTCGTCCGAGCCCAGGCCGCTGTCGTACTGGCGCAGCAGCAGGCCGATGTCTTCGCCATCAGTCGGGAAGTCGACGTTGTCCAGGGTGTCGAAGGAGTACATCAGCTCGTAGTAGCCCTCGTTGAAGCTGAAGCTGGGCAGGTCGCGCTCGCCGACGCGTACCTCCGCCTCGCCCCAGGCCTGGCCGAGGCCGAAGCGGATCTCGCCGTTGTTGGCGATCTGCCGGCCGAGATTGAGGCCGTAGCCGTAGCGCTCCAGGCGGTATTCGGCGATGGGGTCGTTGTCCAGGATCGCCTCGATATTGCGCGCCTCGCCGAACAGGTAGGGCGCGACGAAGTAGCGCGAGCCGGCGTCCAGCGGCTGGTAGAACTCGCTGTACAGTTCCTGGCGATCGCCCAGTTGCACGCGCGTCAGCCACTCGGCGCCCAGCTGGTTGATGCCGTTGACGCGGTAGCTGGCGCCGATGTTGAAGGCGCTGTCGCCGCGCATGTCGTCGGACAGGTTCAGGCCCAGACGCAGGTAGTCGGTACCGCTGCGCTTGCCGCGCGCATCGATCACCAGCGCGCTGCCGCGTTCGTCCAGCGGCGTCACGCGGTACTGCACGCGCTCGAAGTAGTCCAGGCCGTACAGGGTGCCCATGTCCTTCTGCAGGCGGTCCATGTCCAGCGGCTCGCCCAGCGGTTGACGGATATGCCGGCGGATCACCGCGTCGCCGACCTTGGAGTCGTTCTCCACGCGGATCTCGCGGATCACCGGGGTGCGCTGCTCGCGCGAGCGCGCCATGGCCAGCGCCGGGTTGCCGCCGCCGCTCTGCTGCAGGCGGG
>NZ_AVOF01000472.1:0-1953 GCF_000465935.2 Pseudomonas sp. EGD-AK9 | reverse complement strand
ACGGATAGGAAATTCAACCGCATGAGGCCAAGTATGGCACGAGTTTTGGGCCTCGAAACACGTTCGGCCAAGGAAGGTTGAGCGCTCGCTTGCCGCTCAATGGCAAGAGCTTGGGAGGCAGTATGCATTTGGGCCTGGCGCGCGTGCAGCTGCTTCCCCGCAGCGATGGATACCGCCGCTTCACTGGGTCACCAATTGACGCGCTGGTCTACCTCGTCGGGTTGAGCTGCCAGATCCCAATCCGGCTCGCCTTGCGCACCATCATCCACCGGCGCGTCGCAGCCCTCCCACAGCGGTGGCCCGCGTGCCGGGGTGATGTGCGGGGGGGCAGACTCCACCCCGATGTGGTTCAGGATGTGGCGGATTTCGGCGCTGTGGGTGATGAAGGCAATGATGCGCATCTGCCCACCGCACATGGGGCACAGCAGCGGAAATGCCTCGTAGATGCGGGCAATCAGCACCGCCCACAAGTAATGCGCCGCTCGCTTCGGGCGTGCTTCAGGTTCGGGTGTGGGTGTGGCCGCGTTGCCCGGCGCCGCCACCCCAGGTACGCCCGCGCCAGGTTGTGCAGTCTCCACCGTGGCTGGTTGCGACGCAGCAGGCTGAGCCAGCGCCGTTACCGCCGCTCTCAGCGGCGAGTTTGGTGCCAGCACACCAAAGTAGCGGTGCCGGTGGGTGCGTGGCGGTGGCACCAGCGCGGCGATGCGGTCGATCAGTTCCAGCGGTGTGAGGTGCAGCTCATCTGCCTTGGCACCACGCTTGTCACTGGTGGGCTCGCTGCGCTGTTTGGCACAGCGGTACACCAGTTTGCTTCCCTCTTTGCGTAGGCGCTCCATGGAAAACGGTGGACGCGCGCAATAGCGCAGCAGCCGCTCCAGCGCAGCGCGGTCGTGGGCTTCGATGCAGACACCGGCGTCCACCGAGAAGCCGCTGTGTTTGTAGCCCAGCATGTCTTTGGCGTCACAGTTCTCCAGCAGGCCCCGAGCAACGAAGGCGCGCAGGATGCGTTTTTGCAGTGTGGTCTGCACTGGGGCCACGGTAGCCGCATCGATGCCGGTGGCCGCGTGAAAGATGACACCCGGCGATGAGATTCGAGGGGTCGCATCAGCATCGCCCTCGCCCTCCACTTCCTCAAACACCCCGTCCACCACACAAACGTGGAAGTGGACGTGTTCATTGAGGCTGGAGCCGAATCGGTGAATGAAGGCGATGGCACCGATGTGCAGGCCTGCCTTGTCCATATGGGCCGCACCGGGGCTGTGGGTCTGCAGAGTTTGTGCGATCACCCGCAGAAAGATGCGCAGCACCATGCTCAGCACCGCTCCGTCGCGTTGCATGAAGTACCGCAACCTCTTGGGCACGGAGAGCACCCACTGGCGCACCGGCAGGCGGGGGAATACGTGATCGTTCAGGTGCGCTGCTGTCTCCACCATGCGCCGGGTGGTGCACGAGGGGCAGACTCCCCGGCCTTTGCAGGAGAAGGCTACAAAGTAGTCGTGCCCACAGTCGCCGCAGCGAGCGCGGGCAAAGCCATGGGCAAAGATGCCGCACTCAAGATACTTGGCAAACGCTTTGCGCACGAAGGGCTTGGGGGTGTGGTGGTCGCCCTGGCCGTCGAACTGACCCGCGCTGGCCAACTCTAGCCAGGTCTCGTAGTGCTCGGCTACCGTTTGGTACAGCAGCGTGCGTTCGGGGTGGCGTGGGTTGTAGAGCTTGGGCTTGGAAGTGGCTGACATGAATGCTGTACAAATGCACAGTATTCTGCGGCGATTGTTTGGGTACGCAAAGCACAAGGCCCGAACCGTCGCCAGTTCGGGCCTTGTCAGGGTAGCTTGGCTGCGGACTTACTTGCGCGCAGGCGGCACATCCGTGCAGCTGCCATGCGCCACTTCCGCCGCCATGCCGATGCTCTCGCCCAGCGTCGGATGCGGGTGGATGGTCTTGCCGATGTCC
>NZ_AVOF01000471.1:0-1988 GCF_000465935.2 Pseudomonas sp. EGD-AK9 | reverse complement strand
GGCGGCGCAGCAGGTGTTCGGCGAAATTCAGCCGGGCGCCGGGGAACCAGTCGGCGTCGGGCATGGCCGGGCCCTCGCGCAGCACCTGCTCGGCGGGCGCGCTGAAGCGGATCTCGAAAAAATCGACGATGGCCTGCCAGAAGGCCTCGCGCTGTTCGACGCTCCAGGCGTGCAGGGCCGGGTAGTCGGCCAGGTCGAGGCCGTGGCGCCGGTTGATCAGACGGCGGAAGGCATCCAGGCGGGTAGCGGCGATACGTTCGGCGGAGGGCGTCCAGAGAGGCTGCTGCATGGCCGGTCCTCGTTGCTTGTCGGTACTTTCTACCCTAGCGCAAGCGGACGGGGTTGCCTTGACGCGCAGCGACGCTTATCGCCACGCGACCGACTTTCTGCCGTAGTGACGCCACCACGGCAACTGGCGCGAAACGCAAGGTGGCTCGGAGCGTAGGGTGGATCACGCTTCACCGATCCACCATGGCGTGACACCGTGGTGAGGATTGGTGGATGAACAAAGCGTCATCCACCCTACGGGCTTATCGGCTCAGGCGTGCGCGCGCCACCCGCGAGCCATTGGCCTTGCCCAGCACCTCGCAGATGCGCTGGCCGGCGGCGATCAGTTTGTCCATGTCGATGCCGGTGTCGATGCCCAGACCCTGCAGCATGTAGAGCACGTCCTCGGTGGCGACGTTGCCGGTGGCGCCCTTGGCGTAGGGACAGCCGCCGAGGCCGGCGACCGAACTGTCGAACACCTGGATGCCTTCGAGCAGGCTGGCGTAGATATTGGCCAGGGCCTGGCCGTAGGTGTCGTGGAAATGTCCGGCCAGCAGGTGGCGGGGGATCTCGCGGCCGACCACGTTGATCAGGTGGCGGGTCTTGCCCGGGGTGCCGGTGCCGATGGTGTCGCCGAGCGATACCTCGTAGCAGCCCATGGCGTACAGCTCGCGGGCGACGCTGGCGACCTGGGCCGGGTCGATCTCGCCGTCGTAGGGGCAGCCGAGCACGCAGGACACATAGCCGCGCACGCGCACCTTGGCGGCCTTGGCCGCCTCCATCAGCGGCACGAAGCGCGCCAGGCTCTCGGTGATGGAGCAGTTGATGTTCTTCTGCGAAAAGGCCTCGCTGGCGGCGGCGAACACCGCCACCTCTTCGACCTCGGCCTGCAGAGCGGCCTCGAGGCCTTTCAGGTTCGGCGTCAGTGCGGCATAGGTGACGCCCGGCTGGCGCTGGATGGCGGCGAACACCTCGGCGGAGCCGGCCATCTGCGGCACCCACTTGGGCGAGACGAAGCTACCAACCTCGACATAACCGAGGCCGGCGGCGCTCAGGTCGTCCACCAGGCGCACCTTGTCGGCCACGCTGATCGGCTGTTTCTCGTTCTGCAGGCCGTCGCGCGGGCCGACTTCGACCAGGCGTACGGATTTGGGCAGGCTCATCGGGGTTCCTCGTGTGTATTCGTTGTCATCGCGCGAGCGCGGTGGCGTAGGGTGCGCCGTGCGCACCATGGGGTTTGGCTATCTTAGGGCGCTTGCTGCGCATGACGCACGACAGCGTAGGGTGGATGTCGCTTTTTACATCCACCAACGCAGCCGTTGGTGCGCATGGCGCACCCTGCGGCTACTCGATCTCCACCAGCACCGCGCCGTCGCTGACCAGCTCGCCTTCGCGGCAGTAGATGGCCTTGACCGTGCCGGCCTCGGGCGCGCGGATGCTGTGCTCCATCTTCATCGCCTCCAGCACCACCAGGGCGGTGCCGGCCTCCACGGCCTGGCCCGGCTCGACCAGTACGCGGACGATGCTGCCGTTCATCGGCGCGGTCAGGCCGCCGTGCTGATGATGGCTGGCCTCGGCGGCGGCGATCGGGTCGAAGCGGCTGACCGCGTGCAGTTCGCCCTGCCATTGCAGGTACAGGGTGTCGCCCTGGCGGATCGCGGGCAGGCGCTGCTGCGCCGCGCCGGGCACCAGCAGGCTGTCGCCCTGCAGACGTGCCTGGC
>NZ_AVOF01000470.1:0-1996 GCF_000465935.2 Pseudomonas sp. EGD-AK9 | reverse complement strand
ACGACCACAGATCAGAAAAGACTGTGCAGCCGACTCTTGATATTCCGTGCAGTCACCTTCTGAAAATGACAGATAAATCGCATGACGGCCTTTTTGGCCGGGGGTAGCATGACCGGACACTTTGCGTATACCCAAAATGACCGGAGGAACCCATGACCAGCCGCAACGGCTACTTCCCAGGCAAGACCAAGGCGAAGCGCAGCGCGATCATCACGCCGCGCACCGCCCAGGAAACACAGATTGCGGCCATGCCGCGCCAGTCACGCGCAGCGCGCCAGGCGCTCGCCAAGACGCCACCGCTGCGCGTCGGCGGCGATGGCCTGGTCGAAGGTGCCGACCGCATCATGCGGACGCCGACCGAGCACCAGGCCGCCGGCGTCGCTTTCAAGGTCGCGCGCATCTACTTGCGCGTCAGCACCGACGAGCAGGACTTGACCAGGCAGGCCGCCATCGTGGAGAGCACCAGGGCCGCCGGCTTCTACGTCGCCGGCATCTACCGCGAGAAGGCTTCGGGCGCTCGCGCCGATCGCGCCGAGCTGCTGCGCATGATCGGCGACCTGCAACCCGGTGAAGTCGTCGTTGCGGAGAAGATCGACCGCATCAGCCGCCTGCCGCTGCCCGAGGCCGAACGCCTCGTGGCCTCGATCCGCGCCCAGGGCGCGCGCCTGGCTGTCCCTGGCGTGGTCGATCTATCCGACCTGGCCGCCGAGGCGAAGGGCGTGGCAAAGGTGGTGCTGGAGTCGATCCAGGACATGCTTTTGAAGCTGGCGTTGCAGATGGCCCGCGACGACTACGAGGATCGCCGCGAGCGGCAGCGGCAGGGCGTCGAGCTGGCGAAGGACGCCGGCCGCTACACCGGCCGCAAGGCCAACACAAAGGTGCATGAACGCATCGTGGCGCTGCGCAGCGCAGGCCACAGCATTCCAGAGACGGCCAGGCTGGCCGGGTGCAGTGAAAGCCAGGTCAAGCGCGTATGGGCGCTGCACAACCAGGCGCAGGCGTGACCTACTCGGCCGCCTCCAGCTCGCGCAGGCATTCCATGATCGCCGCCCGCTCCAGCGGATCGAGCTTGGCGAGCTTCGCTTGCCAGCGGGCTTTCTTCCGCTTGATGCGCTCGCGCTCGCGGAAGTTGCTGCCGAGGTAGCGCAGATCGTGCAGCTCGGCCGGCTCGGGGTAGTTCATCCACAGCCGTTCGATAGCGATGCCGCCGCGCGTCATCGCGTTGAAGTCGATGGTTCTCCATGACGCCAAGGGAGAGCTGTCATAGATCGTTGAGCTGTAGCCCGACACCATCACCGCGCACGGCAAGCCGGCCAGCACGTCGAGCAGCCGCACGTGGTCGGCGTCGTCGTATTCGTGGCGGTATAGCTTGCCGCCGCGCCGGCTGTCCATCACGTAGGGCGGATCGGCGTAGACGAACTCGGAGCCGGTGAACTGGTGGGACTCCAGCCAGGCCACGGCGTCGCCGTGGTGCAGCTCCAGGCCGGGCACGTCGAGCTGCTGCCAGACCTCGATCACCTCGGGATCAACGTCGATGCCGACGCTGCGGGCAGCGGGCCGCTTGCGCTCCAGGATGTTGCCGCCGCCCAGGTGCGTTTCGATGTACGTGTCGTGAGGCGGGATGTTGTTGATGATCGTCTGGTAGACGCCGGCACCGCCCTTGCCGCCGGGGTATCTCATGGCCTTCTTCCTGGAGTAAATCGGGACTTGGCCAGCATCGTCAGAAATGGCGATGCTGTCAAGGGAAGCCGGCCGGGCCTGCATCGTCAGAGCCGACGATGCGAAGCTGCTGGAGCGACCTGCAGCACCGCCAGGAATGGCGATGCCGGATCGCTCAGTAGGTGGGGATGTAGACCACCTCAATGTCCACGCGCTGGTTCTCGCGCCGGCCCTCGGCCGTCGAGTTGTCTGCCACGAAATCGGCGGCCGATGCGAAGTTCACCATGATCTTGAGCGGCGAGACGCCGCGCGCCACCAAGTACGACCTGGCCGAGAG
>NZ_AVOF01000469.1:0-2018 GCF_000465935.2 Pseudomonas sp. EGD-AK9 | reverse complement strand
GGCGCCGCTGCATGCCGGCGCCAGCCTGTGCGTGGAGCCCGGCTGGCAGCTGATCGAGCAGGCCGATCTGGTCCTGGCGGTGGGCAGCGAGCTGGCCGACACCGACTTCTGGCGCGAGCGTCTGCCGCTGTCCGGCGAGCTGATCCGACTCGATATCGACCCGCGCAAGTTCAACGACTTCTACCCCTGCAGCGTGGCCCTGCGTGGCGATGCCCGGCTTAGCCTGCAAGCCCTGCTGGAGCGGCTGCCGGAAACCGCGCGCGACCCGGCAGCGGCGATGGACGCGGTGGCCAGCCTCAAGGCGGCGATCCAGGGTAGCCAGGGACCCTTGCAGCGTATCCACCAGGGGATTCTCGAACGCATCGCCAAGGCGCTGCCGGCCGATGCCTTTATCAGCACCGATATGACCCAGCTGGCCTACAGCGGCAACTACCTGTTCCCCAGCCGCGCCCCGCGCAGCTGGCTGCACCCCACCGGCTACGGCACCCTGGGTTACGGCCTGCCCGCCGGCATTGGCGCCAAGCTCGGCGCGCCACAGCGTCCGGGGCTGGTGCTGGTGGGTGACGGCGGCTTTCTCTACACCGCCCAGGAGCTGGCCACCGCCGTGGAGGAGCTGGACAGCCCGCTGGTGGTGCTGCTGTGGAACAACGATGCCCTGGGGCAGATCCGCGACGACATGCTCGGCCTGGATATCGAGCCCATCGGCGTGCTGCCGCGCAACCCGGACTTCGCCGGCCTGGGCCGCGCCTTTGGCTGCGCGGTGCGCCAGCCGCAGAGCCTGGACGAACTGCAGGAAGGCCTGGTGGCCGGCTTCGCCCACCCCGGCGTGACCCTGATCGAACTCAAGCACGCCTGCGCCCAGTAAGGCGGGGAAGGAGATTGCCATGCGCTATTCGCAACTGACCCAACGTATCGCCGGTGACGGCGCCGCCGCCTGGACCATCCACTACCGCGCCCTGGAGCGCCAGGCGCGCGGCGAAGACATCATCCTGCTGTCGGTGGGCGACCCGGATTTCGATACCCCGCCGCCCATCGTCCAGGCCGCCATCGACAGCCTACTGGCCGGCCACACCCACTACGCCGAGGTGCGCGGCAAGCGCGAACTGCGCCAGCGTATCGCCGCCCGCCATGGCGCCCGCAGCGGCCAGACGGTGGACGCCGAGCAGGTGGTGGTGCTGCCCGGCGCCCAGTGCGGCCTGTTCAGCGTGGCCCAGTGCCTGCTCGATGCCGGCGACGAGGTGATAGTGCCGGAGCCGATGTACGTCACCTACGAGGCGGTGTTCGGCGCCTGCGGGGCCAAGGTGGTGCCGGTGCCGCTACGCGCCGAGTACGGCTTTCGCCTGCAGGCCGCCGATGTCGCCGCCGCCATCACCCCGCGCACCCGCGCCCTGGCGCTGAACAGCCCGCACAACCCCTCCGGCGCCAGCCTGCCGCGGGCCACCTGGGAGGCCATCGCCGGCCTGTGCATCGACCACGACCTGTGGCTGATCTCCGATGAGGTGTACAGCGAGCTGCTGTTCGAGGGCGAGCACATCAGCCCGGCCAGCCTGCCGGGCATGGCCGAGCGCACCGCGACGCTCAACAGCCTGTCCAAGTCCCACGCCATGAGCGGCTGGCGCCTGGGCTGGGTGGTGGCGCCGCGGCAGCTGGCCGAACATCTGGAGAACCTCGCCCTGTGCATGCTCTACGGCCTGCCGGACTTTATCCAGGACGCCGCCTGCATGGCCCTGGCGGCCGAGCTGCCGGAGCTTGACGCGATGCGCGAGGCCTATCGCCAGCGCCGCGACCTGGTCTGCGCGACGCTGCAAGATTGCTCCGGCCTGCGCGCCCTGAAGCCGGACGGCGGCATGTTCGTGATGGTCGATATCCGCGCCACCGGCCTGTCCGCCCAGGCTTTCGCCGAACGCCTGCTGGATCGCCACGGCGTCTCGGTGCTGGCCGGCGAGGCCTTCGGCCCCAGCGCCGCCGGGCATATCCGCGTCGGCCTGGTGCTCGGCAGCGCGCCGCTGGCCGAGGCC
>NZ_AVOF01000468.1:0-2023 GCF_000465935.2 Pseudomonas sp. EGD-AK9 | reverse complement strand
GGGGACGCAAGACCCTGATCGTGAATCGGCCTAAACCGATTCTGGCACTCCCGGAGGAGTCGAGATTGGTGGAGCTAAACGGGATCGAACCGTTGACCTCTTGCATGCCATGCAAGCGCTCTCCCAGCTGAGCTATAGCCCCATCTCGAGGACGGGGCGCATGTTAAGAGCGCCCCGATTGGCTGTCAACAACATTTTTCCTGCCAGCCAAAAGTTTTTGCCAATAGAACAACTACTTAGGGTCGCGCGACGTCCCGCAGGGTGCGCCGGGCGCACCACCACAACCGAGAGTGCCGCGGTGCGCGCGGCACTCCCCAGCTCAGGCGATGCTCGCCAGCAGCTTCTCCCACTCCTTGGCCTCTTTCTTCGAAGTACCGCCGAGCAGCTCCAGCGCCTGGCGCAGACGGAAGCGGGTCAGGTCCGGACCGAGGATTTCCATGGCATCGAGCACCGACACCGAGCTGGCCTGGCCGGTGATGGCAGCGAACATCAGCGGCATGGCGTCGCGCAGCTTCAGCTCCAGGTGCTCGACCACCGCCTGGATGCAGCCGGTGATGCGCTCCTTCTCCCACTGACGCAGGGCTTCGAGCTTCCACAGGATCAGCTGCATCAGCTGGCGCACCTGGTCAGGCGAGAGCTTCTTGTGCTCGAACAACTTGGCGTCCAGGTTCAGGCCGCCGGAGAAGAAGAAGCCGGCCAGCGGTGCGATCTGGCTGAAGGTTTCCACCCTGCCCTGCACGTGCGGCGCGATCTGCATCAGGTAGTCGGGATTGAGCGCCCACTTCTGCACTTCGGCGGCGAAGGTTTCCACCGGCAGTTCGCGCAGCCACTGGCCGTTGAGCCAGGAGAGTTTTTCCAGGTCGAAGATCGGCCCGCCCAGCGACACCCGGTTGATGTCGAAGTGCTCGATCATCTCGTTCAGGGAGAACTTCTCGCGCTCGTCCGGCATCGACCAGCCCATGCGCCCCAGGTAGTTGAGCATGGCCTGCGGCAGGTAGCCCATGCGTTCGTAGAAGGTGATGCTGGTGGGGTTCTTGCGCTTGGACAGCTTGCTCTTGTCGGGATTTCTGAGCAGCGGCATATAGCACAGCGCCGGTTGCTCCCAGCCGAAGTATTCGTAGAGCTTGATCAGCTTGGGCGCCGACGGCAGCCATTCCTCGCCGCGCAACACGTGGGTGATGCCCATCAGGTGGTCGTCGACCACGTTGGCCAGGAAGTAGGTGGGCAGGCCATCGGCCTTCATCAGCACCTGCATGTCCATGCGATCCCAGGGAATCTCGACGTCGCCACGTAGCATGTCCGGCACCACGCAGACGCCTTCGCTCGGCACCTTCATCCGTACCACGTGCGACTCGCCGGCGGCGATACGGCGCTGCGCCTCGGCCGGGTCGAGGTGCATGCAGTGACCGTCGTAGCGCGGGGTTTCCTTGTTGGCCATCTGCTGCGCGCGCACCTCGTCGAGGCGCTCGGCGCTGCAGAAGCAGGGGAAGGCATGGCCTTTGCCGACCAGTTCGTCCGAGTACTGCTTGTAGATCGCGCCGCGCTCGCTCTGCCGGTACGGGCCGTGCGGGCCGCCGACGTCCGGGCCCTCGTCCCACTCGATACCCAGCCAGCGCAGGGCGTCGAAGATCTGCTGCTCGGACTCGCGGGTCGAACGCAGCTGATCGGTGTCCTCGATGCGCAGGATGAACTGACCGCCGTGCTGACGGGCGAAGCACAGGTTGAACAGCGCGATATAGGCGGTGCCGACGTGGGGATCGCCGGTCGGCGATGGCGCGATACGGGTACGAACGGTGGTCATGAAGGCTCTCGGACAGTCGAAGCGTGGGTTCAATCAAGCCGGCGATGTTAACAGGCCGGGGGCGCCGGGCTCCAGCAGGCCGCCGCCGCTGAGCGGCAGGCTGGCCATGAGGAAATCGAGGAAGGCCTTGACCTTCATCGCCTGGAACCGCCGCGAAGGATAGACCGCGTAGACCTCGCCCAGCGGCAGGCGCGCCTGGCTCAGCAGCTCGACCAGACGACC
>NZ_AVOF01000467.1:0-2024 GCF_000465935.2 Pseudomonas sp. EGD-AK9 | reverse complement strand
GCGCTGTCCGGTGGGCAGAAGCAGCGCGTGGCGCTGGCCCGGGCGCTGATCCATCGCCCGCGCCTGCTGCTGCTCGACGAGCCGCTGGGCGCGCTGGATGCGCTTACCCGCATCGAGATGCAGCAACTGATCGAGCGCCTGTGGCAGCAGCATGGCTTCACCGTGCTGCTGGTCACCCACGACGTCGCCGAGGCGGTGGCCGTGGCGGATCGGGTGATCCTGATCGAGGACGGCCAGATCGGCCTCGATCTGGATGTGCAACTGCTGCGTCCGCGCCCGCACGGCTCGCCGCTGCTGGCCGCGCTGGAAGCGCGCGTGCTCGACCGGGTACTGGCGCAGCCGGAGCTGCCGACGCCGCCCGACCCCCTATCACCCCTGCCCACGCAATTGCGCTGGGCACTGTGAAGCCGTAGCCCGGACTCTGTCCGGGGCGGCCCCAAGACTCCCCCGGATTCCATCCGGGCTACATCAGTCGACCATCAGGAGCAACACCATGACCATCAAAGCCATCAACGTGCGTAACCAGTTCAAGGGCAGCATCAAGGAAATCGTCATCGGCGACGTGCTGTCGGAAATCGACGTGCAGACCGCCGCCGGCATCGTCACCTCGGTGATCACCACCCGCTCGGTGCGCGAGCTGGAACTGCAGGTGGGCAGCGAGGTGATCGCCTTCGTCAAGTCCACCGAGGTGTCCATCGCCAAGCTCTGAGGGCCCGCGCCGGGCGCGGCTCATTCGGCCAGGCGCACCTGGTTGCGGCCGCCGTGCTTGGCCGCGTACAGCGCCTTGTCGGCGCGTTCGCGCAGTTGCTCGGCGTCGCTGTGCACGTCGGTGCCGGCGATGCCGGCGCTGAGGGTGCAGGAGAACTCGCCGCCCTCGGCGATAAAGCGCAGCTCGGCGAAGCGCTGGCGGATCTCGTCGAGGATCAGCCTGGCCTGCTCCGGCGGGCAGTCCGGCAGCACCGCGAGGAACTCCTCGCCGCCGTAGCGCCCCAGGCTGTCGATGCGCCGCAGGCGCTGGCGCAGCAGGTTGGCCAGGGCGCGGATGACGTTGTCGCCGGCGGCGTGGCCGTGGCTGTCGTTGACCCGCTTGAAGTGGTCGATGTCGAGCATCGCCACGCTGGCGCGGTCGCCGCTGCGCAGCGCGCGCTCCAGTTCGATGGCCACCTGTTCCTTGATGTCGCCGTGCTTGAGCAGGCCGGTCAGGCTGTCGCGGGCCAGGGCGTTGGACAGCAGGCGGGCGCGCTGGGCGCGGGAGAACACCGTGGCGACCAGCGCATGATCGGAGATGGGTTTGCTGACGAAGTCGTCGCCGGCCTTGATCAGCGCGCTCATCTGCTTGGCGATGTCGGTTTCCGCCGACAAGTAGATGATCGGGATGCGCAGCCAGTCGTCGTTGCAGCGGATGATCTGCGCCAGCTCCGGGCCGGTGCAGTCGGGCATGTTGACGTCGAGCAGCACCACCTCGGGGTTGAAGTCGCGCAGGTGGGCGAAGATCTGCGCCGGCTCGCGCAGCACCTCCACCAGCATGCCGGCGCCGCGCAGCACCAGGCTGTAGCGGCTGGCCAGGTCCTGGTCGTCGTCGACGATCAGCACCCGGTAGGGCTCGCCGTGCTGCTGGGCGAAGCAGCGCTCCAGGCGGCTCTCCAGCTGCGGGATGTCCACCGGCTTGGCGAAGAAGCCCAGGGCGCCGGCGCGCACCGCCTGCAGCTGGGTGGCGAAGTCGTCCTGCTGGGTCAGCACCAGCAGCGGCAGCGGCGCGTCCAGGCGCTGTTGCAGGCGCGCGGCGTAGTCCAGGCCGCTGCAGCTTTCCCCGGGCAGGTTGACGTCGACGATCAGCGCGTCCGGCAGGTGCTGCTGCAGGGCGGCGTCGAGGCCGGCGATGGAGTTGAAGTGCTCGGCCTGGTAGCCGAAGTTGTTCAGCGTCAGGCGCATGCTTTCGCCCGCCGCGGCCTCTTCCTCGAGGATGTAGATGTGCCGGCTGCCGCTATCGCTGCGCGTCGCCTTGCGCGCCGGGCGCGGCGCTT
>NZ_AVOF01000466.1:0-2033 GCF_000465935.2 Pseudomonas sp. EGD-AK9 | reverse complement strand
GGCGACGTCGGCCTCGGCCGCATGCTGGAAGCCGAGCAGCTGGCGCAACTGGCCGCCGATTGCTTCCAGCGCCAGGCGCTGGACGGCCTGCATATCCTGATCACCGCCGGGCCGACCCAGGAAAACATCGACCCGGTGCGCTACATCACCAACCACAGCTCCGGCAAGATGGGCTTCGCCCTGGCCGAGGCCGCCGCCGAAGCCGGCGCGCGGGTGACCCTGGTCAGCGGCCCGGTGCACCTGCCGACGCCGGACCGGGTCAGCCGCATCGACGTGGTCAGCGCCCGCGACATGCTCGCTGCCTGCGAAGCGGCGATGCCCTGCGACGTGCTGATCGCCGCCGCCGCGGTGGCCGACTACCGCCCGGAAGTGGTCGCCCAGCACAAATTGAAGAAAGACCCCACCAGCGGTGATGGGCTGCTCCTGCAAATGGTGCGCAACCCGGATATCCTCGCCACCATCGCCGGCCGCGCCGATCGCCCGTTCAGCGTCGGCTTCGCCGCCGAGACCGAGAACCTGCTCGAATACGCCTCGCGCAAGCTGCGCGACAAGAACCTCGACCTGATAGTCGCCAACGATGTGGCCAACCCCAGCATCGGCTTCAACAGCGAGGAAAACGCCATCACCGTGATCGACCGCGAGCTGCAGCAGAGCAGTTTCGCCCAGACCAGCAAGGGCAAGATCGCCCGCCAGTTGATCACCCTTATCGCCGACCGCCTGAACAAGAACTGACCATGCACGCTTTGCAAGCCAAGATCCTCGACCCCCGCCTCGGCCAGGACTTTCCCCTGCCGCAGTACGCCACACCCGGTTCGGCCGGCCTCGACCTGCGCGCCATGCTCAAGGAGGACGTCGTTCTCGAGCCTGGCCAGACCCTGCTGATCCCCACCGGCCTGTCGATCTATATCGGCGATCCGAACCTGGCCGCGCTGATCCTGCCGCGCTCGGGCCTGGGCCACAAACACGGCATCGTCCTCGGCAACCTGGTCGGCCTGATCGACTCGGACTACCAGGGCGAGCTGATGGTGTCGTGCTGGAATCGCGGCCATAGCGCGTTCCGCATCGCCGTCGGCGAGCGCATCGCCCAGCTGGTGCTGGTACCGGTGGTGCAGGCGCATTTCGAGTTGGTCGAGGAGTTCGACGAGAGCCAGCGCGGCGCCGGCGGCTTCGGCCACTCCGGCAGCCACTGAGCCCAATGCCAACACGGACGACCCGCCGAGGAGCCCCCGCGTGAAACTCTTCAAGCGCACCGCCAAGGAAGCCGACAGGCCCCTGAACGACGCCACGGCGGCGAAACAGCCGACCGGCAAAGCGCTCGGCCCCTTGCTGCCCGGCCTGCTCGCCGCCGCCCTCGGCATCGGCGCCGGCGGCGCCCTGCTGTGGTTCGCGCAGAACAGCGACAGCCAGGCCCGCCAGGCCGAGCTGACCCAGGCCATCGGCAGCAGCCAGGCCGCCGCCGTGCAGCAGGCGCTCAAGCAGCTGCAGGCCGACAACCTCGCCGCCGCGCGCAACCCCGAGCTGCTGCAGGCGCTGCAGAGCGGCGACAGCCAACAGCAACGCGACGCCGAGCGACGCCTGGGCTACTGGGACGGCGTGGTCGACGCCCACCTCAACCGCCGCGCCGAAGCGGTGCAGGACGGCAGCCGCGCCGCGCCGATGAACTTCGCCGGACTGGACATGCTGCGCCGCGCCGAAAGCGGCCAGCAGCCGGCAGTGGAGGCCTATCGGGTCGGCGACCGCTGGCTGGCTTACAGCGCCGTGGCGCTGCGCCTGAACGACAACCAGCCGGCGCAGGGCACCCTGCTGCTGGCCGTCGACCTCCAGCGCCTGCTCGCCAGCCTGCCGCCGCTGCCGGCCGAACTCGGCCAGCTGCAACTGGTGCAGAAGTTCGGCAACAGCCCGTCCCAGGTGTTGCTGCAACGCGGCCAGAGCGAGGGCGGCGCGGCGCAGAGCTTCGCCACCGGCAACCCCAACTGGACGCTCAGCTTCGCCCCCGGCCCGGCCCTGGCCAGCGGCCTGCCGCCGACCCTGCT
>NZ_AVOF01000465.1:0-2033 GCF_000465935.2 Pseudomonas sp. EGD-AK9 | reverse complement strand
AGCGCGTCCACCGTGCCCTCGCCGCCGTCGGCCATCGGCCGCAACAGGCATTCGGCGTCGGGGAACACCTGCTGCCAGCCGCGGGCGATGGCGACGGCCACTTCGGGTGCGCTGAGGCTCTCCTTGAAGGAGTCCGGGGCGATGACGATTTTCATGATGGCTAACCTCGACGGAGGCGGACGGCCGCCGGCCGTCCGCCGATAGAGCGGATTACAGCAGAACCAGGCTCAGCAGCCAGACGGTGAGCATGCCGGCCAGCCCCTGGATCAGGGTGGCCAGGGTCTGCGCACGGTAGGCGGTGGCCACCTTCATGCGGCTGAACTGGGTCACCACCCAGAAGAAGCTGTCGTTGGCGTGGGACACGGTCATGGCGCCGGCGCCGATGGCCATCACGGTCAGCACCCGGCCCATCTCGCTGTCCAGGCCGAGGTTGGCCAGCAGCGGCGCGACCATCGCCGAGGTGGTGACCAGCGCCACGGTGGACGAGCCCTGCGCGGTCTTCAGCGCCGCCGCCACCAGGAACGGCATGAACAGGCCAATGCCCAGGGCCGACAGGCTGTCGCCCAGGTAGCCGGTCAGCGCGGTGGCCTTGAGCATGGCGCCGAAGGCGCCGCCGGCACCAGTGATCAGCAGGATCGGCGCGGCGGCCTTGAGGCCGTCGGCCACCTGGTCGTGGAACTGCTGACGCTTGTCCTCGCCCTTGAGCAGGGTGCAGGCCAGCGCCAGGCCCACCAGCAACGCCGCCACCGGCTGGCCGAGGAAGCTCAGCAGGTCGAACAGCACCCCCTCGCCGAGCGGCTTGCTGGGGAAGGCGGCGAGCGAGCCGAGGCAGATCAGTGCGATCGGCACGAAGATCGGCGAGAACGCCTGCCAGGCGCTGGGCAGCTTGCCGTAGCGGGCCTTGAGCGCTTCGAAGTCGACGTCGTCGGCGAGCAGCTCGCTGGGCGCTTCCTCCAGCAGCTGATGGTCGTCCTGCTTGAGGTAGCGATTGGCCCAGAGCATACCGGCGCAGGCGGTGACCGCGGCGACCAGCAGGCCGACCAGGATCACCAGGCCGAGCGAGGCCTCCAGGCCCAGGTTGCCGGCCGCAGCGATCGGCCCCGGGGTCGGCGGGACGAAGGTGTGGGTGGCGTACAGACCGGTGGCCAGGGCCACGCTCATGGCCACCACGGAGACCTTCATGCGCGCTGCCAGGGCGTTCTTCAGCGAGTTGAGGATGACGTAGCCGGAGTCGCAGAACACCGGGATCGACACCAGGTAGCCGATGATCGACAGGGTCAGGGTGGGAAAGCGCTGACCGAGCAGGCGGATCACCGTCTCGGCCATGGTGATGGCCGCGCCGCTGCGCTCGAGGATCACCCCGATGACGGTACCGAGCACGATGACGATGCCGATGTAGCCGAGAATGCCGCCGAAGCCGGCGGCGATGGTCTTGAGAATTTCGCCGGCGGGCACCTGATAGGCGAAACCGGCGATCAGCGCGGCGGCCAGCAGGGCGAGAAAGGGATGCAGTTTCAAACGGGTGGTGGACAGCACGATGAACGCGATCAGTGCCACCAGGATCAGGACCAGGCCCATGACCAGTCTCCTCATTGTTGTTATGGCGGGCGCGAGGCCCGGACGGGAATGCCGACAGGCGCGCCATTGTGGCTCAGCCCGCCCCGCCCAGACCCTGTGCGCAAGCACCAAAAGCCCGACCAGCAAACACCCCGACCTGTGCAGGCGCACAAGAGCGGTTCCCTGACTACCTCGCCCAGCAGCCTAGCAGCGGCGCCGGCACGGCGCTGTCAGCCCTCGCCCGGCTCCAGCAGCCCGAGGCCGAGCGACAGTTGCAGGCGCTGGTCGAAGCGGTTGAGGTCCAGTCCGCTGAGCTCGCCGATGCGCTCCAGGCGATAGCGCAGGGTGTTGCGGTGAATGCCCAGGGCCTGGGCGCAGGTCTGCACCTGGCCGTCGTGGGCGCACCAGGCCTCCAGGGTGGCGCGCAGCGTGCCCTGGGCGTCCTGCGCCAGCACCCGGCGCAGCGGCGCCAGCCA
>NZ_AVOF01000464.1:0-2040 GCF_000465935.2 Pseudomonas sp. EGD-AK9 | reverse complement strand
GCGGTACCCGCGCCGGCGCCAGGCAGCCCGGCCGATTACAACCCCAAGCCGCTGGAAGACGACGTCAGCCTGCCGCTGCCCTGCGGCGGCGAGATGGTCTTCCGCCACGTCTATATCCTCGCCCGCGGCACCCTGGACGACCGCGAGATCAGCCTCGGCTACCCCTTCAGCGAGGACGAGCCGGGCTACCAGCAGTCCTTCATCTCCGGCTACCGGCGCGATTTCATCAACGGCCAGTTCGTCGTCGAGGACCTGCCCGAGGACTGGCGATCGCGCATCGCCCCGACCCTGCCGATCCGCCAGGACGACGAGCTGCTCAAGCCCATGCTGTATTTCGTCGGCAAGTACGAGGTCACCGAGCGCCAGTACCAGCAGGTGATGGATCAGGCGCCGGCCCTGGTCGAAGGTGGCGAGGAGGTCTGCACGCCGGTCGCCGGCGGGGTGATGGCGCGCCGGCCCAAGGTCAATCTGTCGCGCTTCGAGGCCGAGCGCTTCGCCGCGGTGTACAGCGCCTGGCTGCTCAGGCACCACCGCGAACGCCTGCCGATCAGCGGCCGCGGCGAGAGCCTGGAAGACGGCGGCGTCGGCTTCGTGCGCCTGCCCACCGAGGTGGAATGGGAGTTCGCCGCCCGCGGCGGCCATGCAGTCAGCCGTCAGGAGCTGGAGGCGCGGTTGTTTCCACGGCGCGAGGAGGGCGTCGACGGCGATGGCCCCTTGGCCGACTGGGCGGTGTTCACCCAGGTCGCCGGCGGCACGGGGCAGGGCGCGCGGCTGCTGCCGGTGGGCAGCAAGAAGCCCAACCCGCTGGGGCTGCACGACGTGATCGGCAATGCTGCCGAGATGGTCCACGATCCCTTCCAGATGGTTCACGCCGGACGCCGCCAGGGCACCTATGGCGGCTTCGTGGTCAAGGGCGGCAACTACCTGGAAGGTGAGCTGACCCTGTTCACCGGCATGCGCCGCGAATACCCCTCGTTCGCCGCCGACGGCAGCGAACAGCGCAACGAGACCACCGGCTTTCGCGTCGCCCTGGGCGCGCTGTCGGCGCCGCGCTCGCGCTATCAGGAGCTGTTCGAGCAATGGCAGAGGGAAGGGCGCCTGGCCGGCCTGACCGACGAGATCGAGGATGCCGACGACCCGACCCTGCTGCTCGACAGCATCATCGCCGGCAGCGAAGACCCTGAACTGCAGGCGCGCCTGGCGCTGATCAACGAGGAGCTCAAGCGCAACGTCTCGCTGATCGCCCAGCAGCGCCAGGAGGCCGCGGCCAACCTGATCCAGTCCGCGGCGCTGGTGGCCGAGACGGTCAACAACTACAACATCCGCCTGACCAACCTGCAGAACAGCCTGAACCAGGCGCGCCAGGCCCAGGATCAGACCGCGACGAAACTCTACGAGTCGGCCATCGCCAACGGCCGCAGCGCGCTGGACGGTGCAGTGAGCATCTATATCGACAACCTGGCCACCGGCACCCGCTACAGCGATGCGGTGATCCAGGCGCAGTTCCAGCGTACCCGTCAGGAGCTCGAGCGCCAGCCGGTGCTGGGCAAGAGTCTGGTGAAACGGGCTACGCTGTTTGTGAAGCATGTGGGCGAGTACCGCCTGCAACGCAAGGCTGATCCGGCGGCGATTCTCAAGGAGCTGCTGGCACCCTGACGTAGGAGAGCAGGCTGCGGGTGAGGGGCGCTGTACGCTCGAGCCGGCCCGGGATGGAATCAGACAACTCAAGCATGAGGCCAAGACCATGGAATATCCGCAGCAGATTCGCTTTCTACGCTCCTCCCTGATGTTCGCCGGCGCCTTTTCCGTCCTGTTGCTGGGCGGCTGCGCCAGCGTCGGTGGTGGGGTCAGTGCCAAGGTGGCCAAGACCACCCAGGCCAACTACTACCCGGCCTGTTACGAGCCGGTCAATCACCTGCGTGCCTCCGACGCGGCGATGCAGAAATCGGTGACCACCGGCGCGGTCACCGGCGGTCTGCTCGGTGGCCTGGCCGGCGCCCTGAGCGGCGGCGACCACGCCGGGCGCAATGCCCTGATCGG
>NZ_AVOF01000463.1:0-18842 GCF_000465935.2 Pseudomonas sp. EGD-AK9 | reverse complement strand
GGCGCGCCTGGCGTTGCTGGGGCTGTTTGCCCTGCCGCTGCTGCTGGGTCTGCTGCTCAGCCTGGGCTGAGGTGGCTCAGTCGGCGTTGATCGGCAGCACGTAGTTCTTGAACTGCTCGTCCTCGACGAAGCCGATGGACTCGTAGACCTTCTGCGCCACCTCGTTGTCGCGGCTGGTGGCCACGCGCATGCGCACGGCGTTGGTGTCCTTGGCCATCTTCTTCGCGGTCTGCAGCAGGCGGTCGGCCACCAGTTGGCGGCGGGCGTCCTCGGCGACATAGATGTCGTTGAGAATCCACACGCGCTTGAGCGACAGCGAGGAGTAGCTGGGGTAGAGCTGGCAGAAGCCGAGCAGCTTGTCCTCGTCGTCGGCCAGCGCCAGGTAGATCACCGATTCCTTACGGCGCAGGCGCTTTTCGAGGAACTTGCGCGACGACTCGGGGAAGGGCAGTTCGTTGTAGAACTCGCGGTATTTGACGAACAGCGGGGTCAGCAGGTCCAGGTGCTCCAGGGTGGCTTGGACGATGCGCATGGCGGGCCTCGACTTCTGTGGTTGGACTGGAGTGACGATGCAGCTGTTGTGCCAGCAGGCCAGGTGATGCTGCCTCAAAGCCAGTTGAAAGCGCAATCCAAGCAAGCGTTTGATTTTTAGCGCCCCCGCCCGGACCGGTGCGGGGGCTGGTTGTCTCGGGACCGTTCAGAAGAAGCCCAGCGAATTGATGTCATAGCTGACCAGCAGGTTCTTGGTCTGCTGGTAGTGGTCGAGCATCATCTTGTGGGTTTCGCGGCCGACGCCGGACTTCTTGTAACCGCCGAAGGCGGCGTGCGCCGGGTACAGGTGGTAGCAGTTGGTCCATACGCGGCCGGCCTTGATCGCCCGGCCCATGCGGTAGGCGACGTTCATGTCGCGGCTCCACACCCCGGCGCCCAGGCCGAACTCGGTGTCATTGGCAATCGCCAGCGCCTCGGCCTCGTCCTTGAAGGTGGTCACGCCGATCACCGGGCCGAAGATTTCCTCCTGGAACACGCGCATCTGGTTGGTGCCCTTGAGCAGGGTCGGCTGGATGTAGTAACCGCTGGCCAGGTCGCCGTCCAGGCGCTCGGCCGCACCGCCGGTGAGCACCTGGGCGCCTTCCTGCTGGGCGATTTCCAGGTAGGAGAGGATCTTGTCGAACTGCTGCTGCGAGGCCTGGGCGCCGACCATGGTCTCGGTGTCCAGCGGGTTGCCGCGCTTGATCTGTTTGACCTTCTTCATCACCTCGGCCATGAAGGCGTCGTAGATCGACTCCTGCACCAGCGCGCGCGACGGGCAGGTGCACACCTCGCCCTGGTTGAAGAAGCCCAGCACCAGGCCTTCGGCGGCCTTCTCGATGAAGGCCGGCTCGGCCTTCATGATGTCGGCGAAGAAGATGTTCGGCGATTTTCCGCCCAGCTCGACGGTGCTCGGGATGATGTTCTCGGCGGCGCATTTGAGGATATGCGAGCCGACCGGGGTGGAACCGGTGAAGGCGATCTTGGCGATGCGCTTGCTGGTGGCCAGGGCTTCACCGGCCTCGCGGCCGAAGCCCTGGACGATGTTGAGCACGCCGGGCGGCAGCAGGTCGCCGATGATCTCGGCCAGCAGGGTGATCGACAGCGGAGTCTGCTCGGCCGGCTTGAGCACCACACAGTTACCGGCAGCCAGGGCCGGAGCCAGTTTCCAGGCGGCCATCAGCAGCGGGAAGTTCCACGGGATGATCTGCCCGACCACGCCCAGCGGCTCGTGGAAGTGATAGGCCACGGTGCCGTCGTTGATCTCGGCGGTGCTGCCTTCCTGGGCGCGGATGCAGCCGGCGAAGTAACGGAAATGATCGGCGGCCAGCGGCACGTCGGCGTTCAGGGTTTCGCGCACGGCCTTGCCGTTGTCCCAGGTCTCGGCCACGGCCAGCAGCTCGAGGTTGGCTTCGATGCGGTCGGCGATCTTCAGCAGGATGTGCGAGCGCTCCTGCACGCTGGTGCGGCCCCAGGCGTCGGCGGCGGCGTGGGCGGCGTCCAGCGCCTTGTCGATGTCGGCGGCATTGGAACGGGGGAATTCGGCGATCACCGAGGCGTCGACCGGGCTGGTGTTGCTGAAGTACTGGCCACTGAGCGGGGCGACGAATTCGCCGCCGATGTAGTTGCCGTAGCGCGGCTTGAGGCTGACGACGGCGCCTGGGGTGTTGGGTTTGGCGTAAATCATGAGGCTGACCTCTCTTGTTCGAGGGGGGCCGGCGAGCACGGTGCCTGCCGGCTGAGGTTGTCAGGCGCCTTGCGGGGTTTCCCCGCGCTTGAGACGGGCGTTGATGTTGTCAATCACCGCTGGCAGTTCATTGATGGTGTCGATCAGGTAGTGCGGACGTGATCCTTCGAACAACTGGGCGATGCGCACGCGTTCCTTGGCCAGTTGCTCGGCAGGCAGATCCTTGAATTGCGCGTAGGTCAGGCCCAGGGCGTTGCCCGAGCAGGTCAGGGCCACCGTCCACATGCCGGCGCTGCGTCCTTCCAGAATGCCTGGAGTGGTGTCGTCGACCTTGACGCAGGCGGCCACATCGCTGATCCCCAGGGCGATGACGTTGGCCAGCGCCTGGGCCGGATGCGGGCGGCCGTTGGGTACTTCGTCGGTGGCGACCACATGGTCGGCGACGTAGCCGTTGCGCTCGGCCAGTTGCACCACTTTCTCCATCACCACCGCCGGGTAGCCGGAGCAGGAGCCGATTTTCAGGCCTTGGTTGCGCAGGCGGGTGATGGTGTCGAGCGCGCCGGGGATCAGTGCGGAATGCTCGGCGATCTTGGCGATCTGCAGCGGCATAAAGCGTTCATAAATCGCCGTCACGTCTGCATCGTTGGGCAGGCGGCCGAAGGCGGCGCGGTAGCGTTCGGCGATGACGGGTACATCGCACAGGGTGCGGATATGGTCCCACTTGCCCATGCCCATTGGGCCGCGGGCTTCGGCCAGGCTGACCTCGACGCCGAACTCGGCGAAGGCCTCGACGAAGATCTGGGTCGGCGCGAAGGAGCCGAAGTCGACCACGGTGCCGGCCCAGTCGAGGATCGCGGCTTGCAGTTGGCTGGGTTGCTGGTAGTTCATTGCAGTGACTCCTGTTGCTTGCGGGGAAGGTTGGACGCGTCAGGCCTTGACTCGGGCGTCGCTGACATGGGGGCTGGGGTTGCGCGCTACGGGGTGGCTGTCGACCCGCTTGTCCGGCCGGCTGTTCCAGTAGGGAAGCATCATGGCGGTGGCGACTAGGGCGGTGCCGGTGAACACCAGGAACACGCTTTCGGTATCGAAGTAGCCGGGCAGCAGGCCGCCGAGAATCGCGCCGATCGAGCCGCAGCCATTGACGAAACCCGCCGCAGTACCGGCGGTACCCTTGCCGTAGTCGATGGCGGCGGCACCGCTGATCATCGAGTCCGGCCCATACAGGGTCAGGCCCATCATGAACAGCAGGGCGACCACCACCAGCACGCTGCCGCTCTGCATCGCCGGGACGAACAGCGCCAGGCAGGCGGTCAGGGCCAGCAGGCTGATCACGCAGGCAGGGAAGCGGCGGGCGCCGAACAGCTTGTCCGAGATCAGGCCGAGGAGAATCGGGCCGACCAGGCCGGCGACCTCGAAGGACGTGGGGACGATGGCCGAGGCGACCTTGCCGATCTCCGGCATGCGTTCGTAGACCATCACCGGGCCCCAGAACAGGATGGCGTAGCGCGCCGGTTTGAGCAGGAAGTAGGCAAGGCCGAGCACCAGCACGGTGCGATTTTTGAGGATGGTCTTCAGGCAACTGCCGAAGCTGGCGTGACGACCGCTGCCGTCGCGTTGCGGTGCATCGGCGTCTTCCACCGGCGGCAGGCCGACGTCCTGCGGGGTATTGCGCTGGAGCAGGAAGAACAGCACGGCGACCCCGCCGACCACGACGGCGCTGGAGAAGAACGCCGCGCGCCAGTCGCCGTAGACCTGATAGGCCCACCAGCCGGCGAAGGGGGAGGCCACCAGGCCGCCGAAGGCGTAGCAACTGCTCCATAAACCGAGCACGCGACCACGTTCGCCGGTGGCGAAGAAACTGCCGAGGTTTTTGCACAGCCCCGACCAGCCAGTGGACTGCGCCAGGCCCTGGATCACCATGCAGGTGGCGAAGATCGGCAAGGTGGCGAAGCTACCCATGATCAGCGCCACCACAGCGGAAATCAGCAGACCGCCGAGCACCACCACGCGCGGGCCGAAACGGTCGGCGAGGATGCCCCAGGTGAACTGACCGACGGCGTAGGCGCCGAGATAGAGCGCGTCGAGGTTGGCCATGGTGGCCTTTTCCAGCTCGAAGTCGGGGTCGTCGGCGATGCCCAGTTTGGCCACCGAGAAGGCTTTGCGGGTGAAGTAGAAGGCGGCGTAGGCCAGCCAGGTGATGGCGAATATCTGCATGCGCCAACGTTGCGCAGGGTTATTGCCGAGGTTGAACAGGGAAAAACCGGATGTCTGATTCACGCTACTGACCTCTGAGTTGAATGTGCTGGCAGTTCAAGGGATGGCTGCTTTTGTTGTTGTCAAAGCACTTCTGGCGCCGTCTTGGCGGACGGTCTGGATCAGATCAATCGAGGCCCGGGAGCATGGCGTCCTGCCGGGTTGCCCTGCCTGGCAGGGCGGGCAACGGCCGGTCTCGTACAGCAGGTCCGCACCCATGGCCGTGCTGGCCTGGGCGCTGCGGTTCAGTTCGCCGGGCTGCAGTCGTCGACACCCATCACCGCCAAGGTGTCGGCGATGGCACGCAACAACTGGCCAACGATGCGTTCGTCGATCTGGCCGATGCAGCCGATGCGGAAGCTCTCGGCAATGGTCAACTTGCCGGGGTAGATGACGAACTGGCGGGCCTTGAGCTCGTCGTAGAAACGCTTGAACTGGAAGTTCGGGTGGGTCGGGCTGAAGAAGGTGGTGATGATCGGCGACAGCCAGCGGTCTTCCAGAAGGGTTCGAAAGCCCATGGCACGCATGCCGGCCACCAGGGTGTCGCGGTTGTGCGTGTAACGCGCCTGGCGTCCGCCCACGCCCCCTTCCTCGGCGTGCTGTTCGAGCGCCTTGCGGAAGGCCACCACGCTGTGGGTGGGCGGGGTGAAGCGCCATTGTCCGGTGCGCTCCATGTATTGCCACTGCTCCAGAAGATCCAGGCTCAGTGAATGGGCGCGGCCTTTGGACTGTTCCAGCAGGGCGCGGCGAATGATCACGAAACCGAAACCGGGAATGCCCTCGATGCACTTGTTGGCCGAGGACACCATGACGTCGAAGGGAATCTTGTCGACCGTCAGCGGCACCGCGCCGAACGAGCTCATGGCGTCGACGATCAGGCCCTTGCCGCGGGCCTTGACCACATCGGCGATCTCGCGCAGCGGGTTGAGGATGCCCGAGCTGGTTTCGCAGTGGACCAGGAACACGTCGCTGACATCCGGATGGCGCTCCAGCAGCTCGGCGACCTCCTCCGGTTGTGGCGGCAGGTAGTCCCCTTTGTCCAGGGCGATGTAGTCGCGGCCAAGGTAATCGAGAATCTGCGTGGCGCGCTTGCCGTAGGCGCCGTTCATCAGCACCAGGGCCTTGCCATCGCGGGCGATGGCGGTGGCCAGTGCCGCTTCCACGGCGAAGGTGCCGCTACCTTGCAGGGGCACGCAGGCGTAGCTGTCGTCGTGCACGCCGGCCATGGCCAGCAGGCCCTGGCGAATCTCCGCGGTGATGCGGTTGAAGTCGGCGTCCCACGAGCCCCAGTCGCGCAGCATGGCCTGCTTGGTGGCCAGCGAGGTGGTCAGCGGGCCGGGGGTCAGCAGGTAGGGTTCGCCCAGAGCAGGGGCAGCGATGGCGGGGCGGGCGGTGAGAAATTCGGCTTTGCTCATGATCGTCTCCGGTGAGGTGCGGCAGTGCGCCGCGCTGGAGAGGATCAAAACAATTGGCGATGAATAAATAAAATCGATTTATAGTATTTCAAAAACAAGCTGAGCTTATTAATAGAGGTGCCTATGGCGGTCTCCCACGCTCAACTGCGGGCCTTTCACGCCGTCGCCCAGACCGGCAGCTTCACCCGGGCGGCCGAGCGCCTGTTCCTCAGCCAGCCGGCAGTTTCCGACCAGGTACGCAAGCTGGAGGAGCAGTACGGCGTGCTGCTGTTCAATCGCACCAAACGCACGGTGCAGCTCACCGAACTGGGCGAGCGCCTGCTCGGCATCACCCAGCGCCTCTACGCGGTGGCGGCCGAGGCGCAGGAGTTGCTGTCCAGCTCGCGTGCGCTGCAGACCGGCGGATTGACCCTGGCGGTGGACTCGCCGGTGCACGTGCTGCCCTTTATTGGCCGCTTCAACGCCCGCTACCCGGGTATCCGCTTCAACCTGGTCACCGGCAACACCGACGAGGCGCTGGCCCGGCTGTTCGCGTACCAGGCCGACTTCGCCGTGCTGGGTCGCCCGGTGCAGGACGAGGCGCTGATCAGTCTGGTGCTCAGCAGCTCGCCGCTACTGGCCTTCGTCGCCGCCGACCATCCCTGGGCGGGGCGCGAGTCGATCGTACTGGCCGATCTCGACGACCAGCCGCTGGTGCTGCGCGAACGGGGCTCGATGACCCGCCAGCTGATCGAGGAGGAACTGCAGCGCGAGGGCCTGCGCCTGCGTTCAGCGATCGAGGTGGAGGGGCGCGAGGCGGTATTCGAGACGGTTGCCGGCGGGCTCGGTGTGGGCATAGTCTCGGCTGCCGAGTTCGGCAGCAGCCGTAGCCTGCGCGCGCTGCCGATCCTCGATTGTCAGCAGCGCATGACCGAGACGCTGGTGTGCCTGCGCGAACAGGGCTCGCGACGCATCATCGAGACCTTTCTGGAGCTGGTGCGGTCGAACTCGGGCGCCTGAGGCAGGCGCCTGCAGGGGCAGGGGGCGCTGTGCTAACCTGCCGCCATCGCGTCCAGGCCCGGTGTGGCCATCTTCAGAGGGCATTCATGCATATCCATATTCTCGGCATCTGCGGCACCTTTATGGGCTCGCTGGCCGTTCTGGCCAAGGAACTCGGCCACCGCGTCACCGGCTCCGACGCCAACGTCTACCCGCCCATGAGCACCCAACTCGAAGCCCAGGGCATCGAATTGATGCAGGGGTACGATCCGGCGCACCTGCAGCCGGCGCCCGATCTGGTGGTGGTGGGCAATGCCATGAGCCGCGGCAATTCGGCGGTGGAATATGTGTTGAACCAGGGTCTGCCCTACGTCTCCGGCCCGCAGTGGCTGGCCGATCACGTGCTGCAGGGGCGCTGGGTGCTGGCGGTGGCCGGCACCCACGGCAAGACCAGCAGTTCGAGCATGCTGGCCTGGGTGCTGGAGCATGCCGGCATGAGCCCGGGCTTTTTGATCGGCGGCGTGCCGCAGAATTTCGGCATCTCCGCGCGCCTGGGCGGCACGCCCTTCTTCGTGGTCGAGGCCGACGAGTACGACAGCGCCTTCTTCGACAAGCGCAGCAAGTTCGTCCACTACCGCCCGCGCACCGCCATCCTCAACAACCTGGAATACGATCACGCGGATATCTTCCCCGATCTGGCAACCATCGAACGGCAATTCCACCATCTGGTGCGAACCATTCCCGGCGAGGGGCTGGTGATCTATCCGGCCGGTGAAAGCGCGCTGGCGCGGGTGATCGAGATGGGCTGCTGGACGCCGGTGCAGACCACGGGCGAAGGCGGCCAGTGGCAGGCGCGCCTGCTCGCCGCCGACGGTTCGCGCTTCGAGGTGAGCTTCGATGGCAAGGTCGAGGGCGTGGTGGATTGGCAACTGACCGGGCAGCACAACGTCGCCAATGCCCTGGCTGTATTGGCCGCGGCACGTCACGTCGGCGTGGTGCCGGCGCTGGGTATCGAGGCGCTTGGCCGGTTCGTCAACGCCAAGCGGCGCATGGAGAAAGTCGCCGAAGTGGGTGGCGTGACCGTCTTCGACGACTTCGCCCACCACCCGACCGCCATCGCCACCACCCTCGACGGCCTGCGCAAGCGCGTGGGTGACGAGACCCAGGTGATCGCGGTGATCGAGCCGCGCTCCAACTCGATGAAGCTCGGTGCCCATCGCGACGGCCTGGCCGAGTCCGCCGAGCAGGCCGACGCGGTGTTCTGGTACGCGCCGCCGAACCTGGGCTGGGATCTGGCCGCCAGCGTGGCGCAGGCGCGTAACCCGACCCGCGTATGCGACTCGCTGGAGTCGATCATCGACGGTGTCAAAGCATTGGTGCGCCCCGGCGCCCAGGTGGTGATCATGAGCAACGGCGGCTTCGGCGGCCTGCACGGCAAACTGGCCAAGGCCCTGGAGGGATAGATGTCAGGCCCCGAACGCATCACCCTGGCGATGACCGGCGCCTCCGGCGCGCAATACGGCCTGCGCCTGCTCGACTGCCTGGTGCAGGAGGAGCGTGAGGTGCACTTTCTGATCTCCAAGGCCGCGCAGCTGGTGATGGCCACCGAGACCGACGTGGCGCTGCCGGCCAAGCCGCAGGCCATGGCCCAGTTCCTCACCGAGTACACCGGCGCCGCGCCGGGGCAGATCCGCGTCTACGGCAAGGAGGACTGGCTGGCGCCGGCGGCCTCCGGCTCCGGTGCGCCGACCGCCATGGTGGTGGTGCCGTGCAGCACCGGCACCCTGTCGGCCATCGCCACCGGCGCCTGCAACAACCTGATCGAGCGCGCCGCCGACGTGGCCTTGAAGGAGCGCCGCCAGCTGATCCTGGTGCCGCGCGAGGCGCCGTATTCGAGTATCCACCTGGAGAACATGCTCAAGCTGTCGAACCTGGGCGTGACCATATTGCCGGCCTCGCCCGGTTTCTATCACCAGCCGCAGACCCTCGACGATCTGGTGGACTTCGTCGTCGCGCGCATCCTCAACTGCCTGGGCATACCCCAGGACATGCTGCCGCGCTGGGGCGAGCATCACCTGGTGTCGGATGACTAGCGCCCTGCGCCTGAGCGTCTTCGCTCTGGCGTTGCTGAGCCTGACCGGCTGCGCCACGGTGCGCACCCTGGATGCGGCCAAGGTCGATGCGCCGGTGGTCTATGCCGGCACGCGGCTGGACTGGTATGCCATCAATGGAGGGTGCTGCCCGCTGGACCGCTTCGGCGCCGAGGCGCCGCGTTACCCGGGGCTGGACCTGCCGGCCAGCGCGCTGCTCGATACCCTGCTGCTGCCGTTCTCCCTGGCCACCGCGCTGGGGATCAGCCTGGGCGTCAGCGGCGGGCTGTAGGGCCGCGCTACCAGTGCCGGCGCCAGCGGTTCCAGCGATACAGGGCGCGGGCGAACAGGTTGTAGGCGCGCTGCGCCAGCCAATGCAGGCCGGGCAGGCGCAGCAGGCGGGCCAGCCAGCGCTGGCCGCGGGTGTGTGCGAAGAGCGCGGCGAAGGCGTCCACGCCGACCAGCACTTGGCCCTGCTCGTCGCGCAGGTGCAGGCGCTCGCGCACCGGCTCCAGAGCCTGGTTCAGCTCCTCGGCGGTCTGCGGCTGCCGGTGCACGTCGACCCATTCCACCGGGCAGTCGCCGCCGGCCTGCATGCGCTTGCGCTGCGCCGCGATGCCGGCGTCGCACACCGGGCAGGCGCTGTTGTAGAACACCTTGAGCTTGGCCATCAGAGGCAGGGCTCGGTTTCCACTTCTATACACACATCGATCCACTCGGCGTCGACCAACTCGGCCATGCGCTCGGGGGCGATGCGCACGGCGCTGTGGGTGGCGCCGGCGGCCGGCAGCACTTCGGCGAAGGCCAGCAGCGAGCGGTCGCAGTAGACGCTGAGCGGCGTGGCCAGGCCGAAGGGGCAGACGCCGCCGACCGGATGGCTGGTCAGTTCGACCACGGTCTGCGCATCGAGCATGCGCGCCTTGGCGCCGAAGCATTCCTTCATCTTGCGGTTGTCGATGCGCGCATCGCCGCGGGCGACGATCAGCACGTCGCGTTCGGCGATGCGAAAGGCCAGGGTCTTGGCGATCTGCCCCGGTGATACGCCGTGCGCCTCGGCAGCCAGGGCCACGGTGGCGGTGCTGGAGGGCAGCTCGATGATGTGGATGTCGGGCGCTTTTTCAGCGAGGAAGGCACGAACGGAGGCCAGGCTCATAAGGCGGTTCCCCAGGGCTGTCGAATGGTCGCGGCGGTTTTCGGCGGGCGGCCGAGCGAAGCGGCCATGCTCGCGCCGCCTGCCGAGGCCGTCAAGACCGCTTGGCCTCAACTTGCCAGCAGATGTGCCGCTTTTACCGCCTCATCGAGCCCGTAGCGACCTTTTTCGTCGCGCGTTACCCGGCCCATGGCCACCTCCGGATCATGGGTGAACAGCAGGCGGCCGCCGCGGGCGACGAGGTCGGCCAGCAGGGTTTCCTTCTCCTCGATCAGGCCTTCGGGAAAGCGGTCGTAACCCATGGTGATCGGCAGGTGCACCCAGGGCGCGCCGGGGATCAGGTCGCCGGGAAACACCACCGGCCCACCCGGCATGGCCACTTCCGGCAGCAGCTGGCCCGGGGTGTGGCCGTCGCTCCAGTGCAGGCGCCAGTCGGGGCCGAGCAGCTCACAGCTTTCGGTTTCGTCGATCAGCTGCAGGCGGCCGCTGGCCTCCAGCAGGTCCAGCAGCTCGGGGATATAGGAGGCGCGGTCGCGGGCATGGGGCTGGCGCGCCCGCTGCCATTGGCGGCGG
Organism: Pseudomonas sp. EGD-AK9; assembly: GCF_000465935.2. NCBI lineage: Bacteria > Pseudomonadati > Pseudomonadota > Gammaproteobacteria > Pseudomonadales > Pseudomonadaceae > Pseudomonas > Pseudomonas sp. EGD-AK9. The sequence continues at coordinate 8,165 of NZ_AVOF01000463.1, read as the reverse complement.
CCGCTGACGAAGCGAGCGTTGGGGAACAGCAGGCGCGCCGGCTGACCGTCCTGCCAGGCGGCGAGCAGGCCGCCGGCATGGTCGAAGTGCAGGTGGGTGAGTACGACGATATCGATGTCGGCGTCACTCAGACCGACTTTCGCCAGTTCGTCGAGCAGCACGTGACGCTCTTCCTGCACGCCGAAGCGCTGCTTCAGCTCGGGGCTGAAGAAGGCGCCGATGCCGGTTTCCACCAGGATGTTGCGCTCGTCTTCCTGCACCAGCAGGGCGCGGCAGCCGAGGTCGATGCGGTTGAGGTCGTCGGCCGGCATCCAGCGCTGCCACAGCGCCTTGGGCGCGTTGCCGAACATGGCGCCGCCATCGAGTTTCTGGCTGTTGCCGGTCAGGGTGGTCAGGGTTCGCATGGGAGGACTCTTGTTATGGGCCGTGGTGCGGCGGAGATTGTAGCCGGATGCAATCCGGGAGAGGCCTGCCGACTGTCCCCGGATTGCATCCGGGCTACGGGGAATAAAAAGGCGCGGCGCCTCGCAGAGGGACGCCGCGCAACACGCTCAAAGGTTTCAGAACTGCTCGGCAGCGAGGCCGTAGAGCGGGGCGCTGCCGCCACGGATGCTCGCCTCCAGGCTCAGGCTGCGTGGCAGCAGGCGGGCGAAGAAGAACTCGGCGGTGGCCAGCTTGGCGCCGTAGAAGGCTTGGTCTTCGCCCTGCTTGCCCTGCGCCACGGCGGCCATGCGCGCCCACATGTAGGCGTAGGCGACGTAGCCGAACAGGTGCAGGTACTCCACCGAGGCAGCGCCGACGGCGTTGGGCTCGCTCTTGGCCTGCTCCAGCAGCCAGCCGCTGACCGCTTCCAGGCGCTCCAGCGCTTCGACCAGGCGATCGCCGAAGGGCGATTCATGGGCATGGGCGAAGTCGCGCACCTCGGCGGCGAACAGGCGCAGCGCGGCGCCGCCGTTGGCCACTACCTTGCGCCCGAGCAGGTCGAGCGCCTGGATGCCATTGGTGCCCTCATAGATCTGTGCGATGCGTACGTCACGCACCAGTTGCTCCTGACCCCATTCACGGATATAGCCGTGGCCGCCGAACACCTGCTGGCCGTGCACGCAGCTTTCCAGGCCGGTGTCGGTGAAGAAGGCCTTGGCCACCGGTGTCAGCAGGGCCACCAGCGCTTCGGCGTTCTGCCGCTCGCTGGCGTCCTCGGCGTACTTGGCCAGATCCAGCTGTTGGCCTACGTAGCATGCAAAGGCCCGCCCGCCCTCGTTCAGCGCCTTCATGGTCAGCAGCATGCGGCGTACGTCGGCGTGGACGATGATCGGGTCGGCAATCTTGTCCTGATTGACCGGGCCGGTGGCGGCGCGGCTCTGGATACGTTCGCGGGCATAAGCCACCGCCGACTGATAGGAAGCCTCGGCACAGCCGATACCCTGGATGCCGATGGACAGACGCTCGTAGTTCATCATGGTGAACATCGCCGCCAGGCCCTTGTTCACTTCGCCGATCAGGTAGCCGGTGGCGCCGTCGAAGTTCATCACGCAGGTGGCCGAGGCCTTGATGCCCATCTTGTGTTCGATGGAGCCGCAGCTTACGGCGTTGCGCGCGCCGAGGCTGCCATCGGCGTTGACCATCACCTTGGGCACCAGAAACAGCGAGATGCCCTTGGGCCCGGCCGGCGCGTCCGGCAGCTTGGCCAGCACCAGATGGATGATGTTCTCGGTCAGATCCTGCTCGCCGCCGGTAATGAAGATCTTGCTGCCGGTGATCCTGTAGCTGCCGTCGGCCTGCGGCTCGGCGCGGGTTCTGATGATGCCCAGATCGGTGCCGGCATGGGCCTCGGTCAGGCACATGGAGCCGGCCCAGCGGCCCTCGTACATGGGCGGCAGGTAGGTGGTCTTGAGTTCTTCGCTGGCGTGGGCGTCGATGGCCAGGCAGGCGCCGGAACTCAGCGCCGAGTACAGTGCGAAGCTGGAGCCGGCGGCGTAGAGCATTTCCTCGAAGGCCACGGCGAGCATCTTGGGCATACCCATGCCGCCGTAATTCGGGTTGCCGGACAGGCCGACCCAGCCGCCTTCGGTGTAGGTGGCATAGGCCTCGCGAAAACCGGCCGGGGTGCGCACGTCGCCACCCTCCCACTGCGCGCCTTCCTCGTCGCCGCTGCGGTTGAGCGGGGCGATCAGGCTGCCGGTGACCTTGGCCGCCTCTTCGAGTATGGCGTCGGCGGTGTCGGCATCGACGGTTTCGGCCAGAGCCGGCAGGCGCGCCCACAGGCTCGGCGCCTGGAAGACTTCATGGAGGACGAAGCGCATATCGCGCAGCGGGGCGTTGAATTCGGGCATGGTGCAACCTCGACAGCAGGGGCGCCGCGGCAGGCGCGGCGCGTGTGGAACGAAATGCGTCAGTCGGCTTCGGCCGGCTCGCGCGTCTTATCCTTGATGCTGGTGAATTTAAGCAGATGGGTGCGTTCGACCAGGATGTACAGCGCCGCGCCTGCCGCTAGGCCCCAGCCCGCGCCGTAGACGGCGAGCACCACACCCATGGTGCCGGCGATGCCGCGCTCGGTGTTGTTGTTGAGCTGCTCGAAACCGACCATCAGGCAGATGTAGCCGGTGAGGATCAGCGTCAGCGACAGGGCGATCGGCAGTACCGGCTGGAAGAAACTGACCAGCGGCAGCATGAACAGCGCGGCGAAACCGGTGATCCAGAAGGTGCCGGCGCCGCTGTAGATCGAATCCATCGCCTTGCGCCCGTACTTGTAGCGCTCGGCCATGGTCGCCGCCACCGCCGTCCACAGCGGGCCGGCCAGGCCCGGGTAGGGCGCGAAGAAGGCGTGCAGGGCGTTGCGGATGGCGGTCACCAGGTGGATGCGGTCGACGTTGTTTTCGATCACCTCGTCGGTGCGCAGTTCATCGGCGCGCTGCATCAGCGACTGGCCGACGATGATGTCGCCGAAGGCGATCACGTAGGCGATCACCGCGGTGGGCACGGCCAGCAGGAACACGTCCAGGTCGGGGAAGCCGACGTTGAACGGTAGGTAGTTCCACATCTCGCCGAAGGCCGGTGCAGTGATGCCCCACTTCACGTCCGGCATCTTGTACTCGCCCACGGCGATGCCGATGAAGATGGCGATCAGCATGCCCGGCACCATGCCGTAGTTGACGATCTTGCGCGCCAGCGGCACGCGCTCGGTCAGGCCCTTGAACGACACCGAGAACATCAGGTACAGGCAGATCAGGCTGCCGAGGACCAGGGAGATCGGCGTGTTGGCCAGACGGCCGCCGGCGCTGATCTCGCCCATCAGTGCGGCGATGCCGGCGCCGATGATGATGCCGCCCTTCATCGAGTTGGGGATCAGCCGCACCAGGGCGCTGCCCAGGCGGGTGACGCCGAGGAAGAGAAAGATCACGAACACCAGGAACTGCAGGGCGAACAGCGCCTGGATGGCCTGCGGGCCGGGCTCGAAGTCGCCGAGAAACAGCAGCACCACCGGAATGCCGGGGGTGATCCAGCCGGGCACCAGCGGCACGCCGAGCAGCGCCGGCAGCATGAAGCCGATACCGCACACCACCACGTAGGCCAGGGCCACGTCGTAGGGCAGGCCGAGGTATTTCTCCAGCAGCGGGATCATCGCCAGGCTGACCACGAACATGATCAGCGCCTGCAGCATCTCCGCGGTTTCCCAGCGGTAATGCACGAAAGGCAGGCGCAGCTTGAACGGGCCGAGGGGCCAGTACGGTTGTTCGTCGCCGTCACGGCGCTGGAAGATTTGCATGAGGGGTCTCCGTCGGCCGCCTGGGCCGGTTCTTGTTGTTGTGCAAACGGTGCGGTCTCGCCGTAGCCCGGATTGCATCCGGGCTACGTGATCAGAGGGCCTTGGCCATATCGCGCAGGACGAACTTCTGGATCTTGCCGGTGCTGGTCTTGGGCAACTGGGTGAAGACCACGGTCTTGGGCACCTTGAAGCCGGCCAGGTGCTCGCGGCAGAAGGCCATGATCTCGCTGTCGCTGGCCTGCTGGCCGGTCTTCAGGGTGATAAAGGCGCAGGGCGTCTCGCCCCATTTCTCGTCCGGGCGCGCCACCACGGCTGCTTCCAGCACCGCCGGGTGGCGATAGAGCACGCCTTCGACCTCGATGGTGGAGATGTTCTCGCCGCCGGAGATGATGATGTCCTTGAGGCGGTCGCGGATTTCCACGTAGCCATCGGCGTGGCACACGCCCAGGTCGCCGGTGTGGAACCAGCCGCCTTCGAAGGCTTCGGCGGTGGCGCTGGGGTTCTTCAGGTAGCCCTTCATCACGGTGTTGCCGCGCATGAAGATCTCGCCGATGGTCTGGCCGTCACGCGGCACCGGCTCCAGGGTCTTCGGGTCGGCCACCATCACCCCTTCCAGGGTCGGGTAGCGCACGCCCTGGCGCGCCTTGATGGTGGCGCGCTCCTCCAGCGGCAGTTCGTCCCATTCGGCGTGCCAGGCGCACAGGGTCACCGGGCCGTAGACCTCGGTCAGGCCGTACACATGGGTGACATGGATGCCCATTTCCTCCACCGCGCCGATCACCTTGGCCGGTGGCGCGGCGCCGGCGACCATGGCCTTGACCGGATGATCGATGGCCGCCTTGGCCTCGGCCGGCATGTTCACCAGGGCATTGAGCACGATGGGTGCGCCGCACAGGTGGGTGACCTGCTCGTCGCGGATCAGGGTGAGGATCTTCGCCGGGTCGACGCGGCGCAGGAACACATGCACGCCGGCCAGCGCGGTGACCGTCCAGGGGTAGCACCAGCCGTTGCAGTGGAACATCGGCAGGGTCCACAGGTAGACCGGGTGGTTGCCCATGGCCCAGGTCATCTGGTTGCCCATGGCGTTGAGGAAGGCGCCGCGGTGGTGGTAGACCACGCCCTTGGGGTTGCCGGTGGTGCCGGAGGTGTAGTTGAGGCTGATGGCCTGCCACTCGTCCGTCGGCCACTGCCAGGCGAATTCGGGGTCGCCCTCGGCGAGGAAGGCCTCGTAGTCCAGCTCGCTGACTGCCTGGCCTTCGCCGTACTCGGGGTCGTCGACATCGATCACCAGCGGCGGGTGGTCGAGCATGCCGATGGCGGCGTGGATCACCTCATGGAACTCGCGGTCGGCGATCACCACCTTGGCCTCGCCATGCTGCAGCATGAAGGCGATGGCCTCGGCATCCAGACGCACGTTGAGGGTGTTGAGCACCGCGCCGATCATCGGCACGCCGAAATGCGCTTCGAGCATGGCCGGGATGTTCGGCAGCATCACTGCCACCGTGTCGCCCTGGCCGATGCCACGGCCGGCCAGCGCCGAGGCCAGGCGCCGGCAGCGCGCGTAGGTCTCGGCCCAGTTGCGACGGATCGAGCCATGCACCACGGCCGGGTAGTGCGGGTAAACCGCCGCGGTACGTTCGATGAAGCTCAGGGGGCTGAGGGCGACATGGTTGACGGCGGCGCGGCCGAGGCCCTGCTCGTAGATCGACATGGCGGATACACCTTTGGCTGATTGTTAGCTCTGGTTATTCCGGTAATGATGCAGGCATTACCGAAGCTTGCTGACGGTGATTTATAGGTCATTTCTATTTTTTATGGAAGATGTACCAAGGTTTTATAGAATAGTTACTATATGAGTCTTTCAAGCGATCGAGCGGCCGTGCCGCTGCAGGCCTGGCTGCGTATCCAGCGCGAAGCGCCATCCCTCCACGAGCGGGCGGCCGCTTTGCGCCGCGCCGTGCTGGGCTGCCCGCAGGTGCGCCAGGCCTGGTACCTGGCCTGGCAGCCGGCCAGTCGCACCTATGCCCAGGACGATGGCGGACCGCGTTTGCCACCGGGGCAGGGGGATCCGCTGGCCGCCAGCGATCAGGCCCTGTTCGACGCGCTGACGACGCAGCCCTGCCTCAGCCTGGAAGCTGTGCGTCAGCTGCCCTGCTGGCTGGCCGGGTGCCTGCGCCGCGCCGCCATTCATCACGGTCAGGCGCTGGCGCTGAGCCTGGAGGAGGGGGGCGCCGGTCTGTTGCTGCTGCAGGTGGACGAAGACGCCGGCCTGGAATGGCTGCCCTGGCTGCGCGAGCTGCTGGCGCAACTGGTCGGCCTGGCCAGTGGCATGAGCCGCGGTGCGCCGCTGCTGTCGGCCGATCCGCAGCCGGCGCTGCTGCTCGACGAGCGGGCGCGTCCGCTGGAGTTCAATCAGGCGCTACAGGCGCTGCTCGGCGAGCGCGCGCTGGCCCAGGTCGGCGCGCTGTTGCCGGTCAACCATGTGCCGCTGGTGCGCGCCTGCCTGGAGCAATGCCGGGCCATCGAGGCGGTGGAGGCGCAGGACGGCGAGCGCATCCTGATCTGGAGCTTTATCCCTGATGTCGCCGAACGGCGGGTGCTGGCGCGCTGCCGCGAGGCGACCCAGGAAATTCGCGAACAGCGCGAGGCCGCGCGGGCGCGGCGGCTGTACCGGCTGATCACCGAGAACACCACCGACCTGATTTCCCGGCATACCCCGGACGGCGTGTTTCTCGATGCCTCGCCGGCCTGCTGGACGCTGCTCGGCTACTGGCCGGAAGAACTGCGCGGCATGGCGGTCGACGGCTTGCTGCATCCGCAGGACCAACTGCAGCAGGCCAAGCAGGCGCGCGAGGCGCTGGAGCAGGACGGCTACCACACCATGACCTACCGCATCCGCCACCGCGACGGCCACTACCTGTGGTTCGAGACCGCCAGCCGCGCCATTCGCGAAACCTACACCGGCGCGGTGGTGGAGGTGGTCAGCGTGTCGCGCGACATCACCGCGCGTATCCAGGCCGAGGAGAACAAGCGCCGCCTGGAGGACGAGCTGGCGCACACCACGCGGCTGATCACCCTGGGCGAACTGGCCTCGGGCATCGCCCACGAGATCAACCAGCCGCTGGCGGCGGTGGTCAACTACGCCAGTGCCAGCCAGCGCTACCTGCAGGGCGTCGGTGGCGATCCGGCCGGTGCGGACAAGGTGGCCCAGGGCCTGGCGCGCATCACCGAGCACGCCAATCACGCCGCGGCAGTGATCAAGCGCCTGCGCGCCTTCCTGCGCAAGGGCCAGCGGCGCATGCAGGCGCTGAACCTGGCCGAGGTGGCGCGCGAGGCGGTGCGTCTGTGCAACTGGGAGGCCGGTGCGGCGCAGGTGGCGGTCAGCGACGTCTTGCCGGACAATCTGCCGCCGGTATTCGCCGACCGCGTCCTGCTGGAGCAGGTGCTGCTGAATTTGTTGCGCAACGCCATCGAGGCCAACCGCGATCAGCATCCGGGCAGCGCATCGCAAGTTCGCCTGGAGGCCGGCGAGCGCGACGGCGGTCTGGCGATCCGGGTGATCGACCAGGGGCCGGGCGTCAGCGACGAGCAACTGGCCAAGCTGTTCACCCCCTTCTACACCAGCAAGGCGGACGGCCTGGGCCTCGGCCTGTCCATGAGCCGCAGCATCGTCGAGGGCTTTGGCGGGGCGCTGGAGGCCTTCCCGGCCGAGGGCGGCGGGCTGTGTCTGGAGTGTCGTTTGCCCTTGGGCAGGGACGAGTAGCCGCGAGCAACGAGAGTCATAACAACAAGAGGAGCAGCACAGGGATGCAACAACGGGTTTACGTGGTCGATGACGACCAGGGCATGCTCGACTCGACGCTCTGGCTGCTGGAATCGGTGGGCCTGACCGGCGTGCCCTTCACCAGCGGGCGCGCCTTTCTCGACGCCTGCGATCCCAGCGCCAACGCCTGTGTGCTGCTGGACGTGCGCATGCCGGGCATGGGCGGGCTGAACGTGCAGGAGGAGATGCGCGCGCGCGGCATCGACCTGCCGGTGATCTTCGTCAGCGGCCATGCCGACGTGCCCATAGTCGTGCGCGCGTTCAAAGCCGGCGCGGTGGACTTCATCGAGAAGCCCTACAACGAGCAGCTGTTGCTCGACAGCGTGCAGCAGGCGCTGGATCGCCGTCCGTCCCGGCCCCGGCACGATCCGCGTCTGGCCGAGGTGCAGGCGCGGCTCGATCAGCTCACCCCGCGCGAGCGTGACGTGCTGGTGCCGCTGGTGCGCGGCTACACCAACCGCGAAGTCGCCGAGCAGCTCGATATCAGCGTGAAGACCGTCGACCTATACCGCTCACGGGTGATGAAGCGCATGCAGGCCGAGACGCTGGCGGAGCTGGTGGGCATGGCCATCGCCG
>NZ_AVOF01000462.1:0-41199 GCF_000465935.2 Pseudomonas sp. EGD-AK9 | reverse complement strand
GGCCGCCGCCGACCTGCAGGCGCAGCGCCAGCAGACCGCGGCGCTGGAGGCCGAGGTGAAACGCCTCGACGCACTGATCCTCGCCGCCGGCGCAGACCTGGAACAGGCCGAGCTGGATCTCGCCCGCACCCGGATCCACGCGCCCATCGGCGGCTTCGTCGGCCAGCGTGCGGCGCGCGAAGGTCAGGTGGTGCAGAGCGGCAGCTACCTGCTGTCGCTGGTGCCGGATCGCGACATCTGGGTGCAGGCCAACTTCAAGGAAACCCAGATCGGCCGCATGCGCCCCGGCCAGCGCGCCGAGCTGGTGTTCGACAGCTACCCCGACACCCCCATCGAGGGCCGCATCGACAGCCTGTTCGCCGCCTCCGGCGCGCAGTTCAGCCTGCTGCCGCCGGACAATGCCACCGGCAACTTCACCAAGGTGGTGCAGCGCATCCCGGTCAAGCTGACCTTCGCCGCCGACCACCCGCTGCAGGGGCTGATCCGCCCCGGCATGTCGGTCGAGGTGCATGTCGACATCCGCGACGACGCCCAGCATGGCGGCTGATGCCCTGTTGCGCCCGACGGCGGAGCCCAGCCGGCGCGACTGGATCGCGGTGATGAGCGCCATGCTCGGCGCCTTCATGGCGGTGCTGGATATCCAGATCACCAACGCCTCGCTCAAGGACATCCAGGGCGCGCTGGCTGCCACCCTCGAGGAAGGCTCGTGGATCTCCACCTCCTACCTGGTCGCCGAGATCATCATGATTCCGCTGACCGCCTGGCTGGTGCAGCTGCTCTCGGCGCGGCGCCTGGCGCTGTGGGTGTCGCTGGGTTTTCTCGCCTCCTCGCTGTTGTGCTCGATGGCCTGGAACCTGGAGAGCATGATCGTCTTCCGCGCCCTGCAGGGCTTCACCGGCGGCGCACTGATCCCGCTGGCCTTCACCCTGACCCTTATCAAGCTACCCGAGCACCACCGCGCCAAGGGCATGGCGCTGTTCGCCATCACCGCCACCTTCGCCCCGTCCATCGGACCCACACTGGGCGGCTGGCTGACCGAGAACTGGGGCTGGCAGTACATCTTCTATATCAACGTGCCGCCAGGCCTGCTGATGATCGCCGGGCTGCTCTACGGCCTGGAGAAGAAGGCGCCGTACTGGCCGCTGCTGCGCACCACCGACTACGCCGGGATCCTCACCCTCGGCCTGGGCCTGGGCTGCCTGCAGGTGATTCTCGAGGAAGGCCACCGCAAGGACTGGCTGGAGTCGAGCCTGATCCAGGGCCTGGGCAGCATCGCCCTGATCAGCCTGGCGCTGTTCGTCATCCTGCAGCTGTCGAAACCCAACCCGCTGATAAACCTCGGCGTGCTGCGCGAGCGCAACTTCGCCCTGGCCAGCATCGCCAGCCTCGGCCTGGGCGTGGGCCTGTACGGTTCGATCTACGTGCTGCCGCTGTACCTGGCGCAGATCCAGGACTACAACGCGCTGCAGATCGGCGAGGTGATCATGTGGATGGGCCTGCCGCAGCTGCTGCTGATTCCGCTGGTGCCCAAGCTGATGACATTCATCTCGCCGAAGTGGCTGTGCGCCCTGGGCTTCGGCCTGTTCGGTGCGGCCAGTTTCGCCTCGGGGGTGCTCGAGCCGAACTTCGCCGGCGAACAGTTCCAGCACATCCAGCTCATCCGCGCGCTCGGCCAGCCGCTGGTGATGGTGACCCTGTCGCTGATCGCCACCGCCTACGTGCTGCCACAGGACGCCGGCTCGGCCTCGAGCCTGTTCAACATCCTGCGCAACCTCGGCGGCGCCATCGGCATCGCCCTGCTCGCGACCCTGCTGGATGCCCGCGCCAAGTTCTATTTCGACTACCTGCGCGAAGCCCTGGTACCGACCAATGCGCAGCTGGACGAGCGCCTGCAACTGCTGACCCAGACGCTCGGCAGCGAGCAGGCGGCGCTGGCCAAGCTCAGCGAAATCGCCCACCAGCAGGCGGCGATCATGGCCTACAATGACGCCTTTCATTTCATCGGCATCGCCCTGGGCCTGAGCATGCTCGCCATGCTACTGACCCGCCGCCTGCCGGCCGGCGCCACAGGCGGCGGCGCTCACTGACCCCACGCGCCCACTGCGGCGCGTTTTTTCGTTGCGGTATTGCATGCTCAAAACCTCCCGCGCCCTGCTGCTGATCGGTGCCTTCGCCACCATCTACATCGGCTGGGGCACCACCTACCTGGCCAACCATTTCCTCCTGCGCGAGCTGCCGCCCTTCGTCATCGGCTGCCTGCGCTTCGCCCTGGCCGGCGGCCTGGCGCTGCTGTGGGTGGCGCTGAGCGGGCAACTGCGCCTGCAGCGCAGCGACTGGGGCGGCGTGCTGATCGGCGGCCTGTCGCTGATCGCGGTCGGCCAGGGCGCGCTGATCTACGCCAACCAGTACCTGCCCACCGGCATGCTGGCGATGCTCTACACCACCCTGCCGCTGTGGAGCGTGGCGCTGGAATGGCTGCTCGGCGAACGCCCGCCGCTCTGGGTGCTGGCCGGCCTGGCGCTGGCCTGCGGCGGCATCGTGCTGCTGATGAACAACGCCCTGGGCAGCGCGGCCAGCGCCGAACAATGGCTGGCCGGCGCCCTGGTGGTGGCGGCGACGCTGATCTGGGCCTGCGGCGTGTGGCTGCTGCGCGGCCGCCCGGCGTTTCGCTCCAGCTGGCTGGGGCTGAGCCTGCAGATGCTGATCGGCGCCCTGCTGCTCGGCCTGTTCGGCCTCTGGCACGGCGACTGGCGAGGCCTGCAGCTGGCCGCCACCTCTAGCCAGGCCTGGCTGTGGCTGGCCTACCTGGTGCTGCCGGTGAGCCTGGGCGTGTACCCGGCCTACTTCTGGCTGCTGCGCGAGGTGCGCCCGAGCCTGGTGGCCACCTTCGCCTTCGTCAACCCCGTGGTGGCGCTGCTGCTGGGTTACCTGTTGCTGGGCGAACAGTTGAGCCTGCTGGCGCTGCTGGCCTGCGCGATCACCCTGGGCGGGGTGATGCTGATCATCTTTGGCCGGCGATAACGGCTCACGTAGCCCGGATGCAATCCGGGGAAATCTCCCGCCTTAACATCCACCCCGGATTGCATCCGGGCTACACCTGCAGCAGGCGCTCGCGCAGCTTGTGGATCTCGTCGCGCAGTTGCGCCGCGGCCTCGAATTCCAGGTCGCGGGCCAGCTGGTACATCTTCTCCTCCAGCTGGCGGATGCGCTTGGCGATCTCGCTCGGCGAACGCAGTTCGCTCTCGTAACGGGCGCTCTCCTCCGCCGCCTTGGCCATGCCCTTGCGCTTGTTGCTGCGCGCGCCGGGCACGGTGGCGCCTTCGAGAATGTCCTGGACGTCCTTCTTAACCCCCTTGGGCACGATGCCATGGGCGGCGTTGAAGGCGATCTGCTTGTCGCGGCGCCGCTCGGTCTCGCCGATGGCGCGCTCCATCGAGCCAGTGATGCGATCGGCATAGAGAATCGCCTTGCCGTTGAGGTTGCGTGCGGCGCGGCCGATGGTCTGGATCAGCGAGCGCTCGCTGCGCAGGAAGCCTTCCTTGTCCGCATCGAGAATCGCCACCAGCGCCACCTCGGGCATGTCCAGGCCCTCGCGCAGCAGGTTGATGCCGACCAGCACGTCGAAGGCGCCGAGACGCAGGTCGCGGATGATCTCCACCCGCTCCACGGTATCGATGTCCGAGTGCAGGTAGCGCACCTTGACGTCGTGATCGCCCAGGTAGTCGGTGAGGTCCTCGGCCATACGCTTGGTCAGGGTGGTGACCAGCACCCGCTCCTCGACCGCCACGCGCAGGCGGATTTCCGACAGCAGGTCGTCGACCTGGGTACGCGCCGGGCGCACCTCCACCTCGGGGTCGACCAGACCGGTGGGGCGCACCACCTGCTCGACCACGCGCCCGGCATGCTCGGCCTCGTAAGGCCCGGGCGTGGCCGAAACGAAGATGGTCTGCGGGCTGGCCGCCTCCCACTCCTCGAAGCGCATCGGCCGGTTGTCCAGCGCCGACGGCAGGCGGAAGCCGTACTCCACCAGGGTTTCCTTGCGCGAACGGTCGCCCTTGTACATGGCACCGACCTGCGGCACCGAGACGTGGGACTCGTCGATCACCAGCAGCGCCTCGTCCGGCAGGTAGTCGTACAGGGTCGGCGGCGGCTCGCCGGGACCGCGCCCGGAGAGGTAGCGCGAGTAGTTCTCGATGCCGTTGCAGTAGCCCAGCTCGAGGATCATCTCCAGATCGAAACGGGTACGCTGCTCCAGGCGCTGCGCCTCCACCAGCTTGCCCGCACCGCGCAGGTAGTCCAGACGCTGCTTGAGCTCGACCTTGATGTTCTCTACCGCACCGAGCAGCGTCTCGCGCGGGGTGACGTAGTGGCTCTTGGGGTAGAAGGTGAAGCGCGGCAGCTTCTTGATCACCTCGCCGGTCAGCGGGTCGAAGGCGCTGATGCTCTCGACTTCATCGTCGAACAGCTCGACGCGGATCGCCTCCAGCTCGGATTCGGCGGGGAACACGTCGATCACGTCGCCACGCACGCGGAAGCTGGCGCGGGCGAAATCCAGGTCGTTGCGCGTGTACTGCAGCTCGGCCAGGCGGCGCAGCAGGTCGCGCTGATCCATTTTGTCGCCGCGGTCGAGGTGCAGCACCATCTTCAGGTACTCCTCGGGGCTGCCCAGGCCGTAGATCGAGGAGACGGTGCAGACCACTATCACGTCCGGCCGCTCGATCAGCGCCTTGGTCGCCGACAGGCGCATCTGCTCGATATGGTCGTTGATCGAGGCATCCTTCTCGATGAAGGTGTCGGACGACGGCACATAGGCTTCCGGCTGGTAGTAGTCGTAGTAGGAGACGAAATACTCCACCGCATTGTTCGGGAAGAACGCCTTGAACTCGCCGTACAGCTGCGCCGCCAGGGTCTTGTTCGGCGCCAGCACCAGGGTCGGGCGCTGCACCTGGGCGATCACGTTGGCGATGGAAAAGGTCTTGCCCGAACCGGTCACGCCGAGCAGGGTCTGGTGCGACAGGCCCGCCTCCAGGCCTTCGACCATCTGCCGGATCGCCTCCGGCTGATCGCCGGCCGGCTTGAAGCGGGTTACCAGTTGAAATTCCGTCATGACTGACCTCGACAAACGGCTGTGACGCGCCCTGACAGACTACGTCAAAGCTGCTAACTGCGGGCGATGGACAAACCCGCTCGAATTACCTGGCGAAAGCCCTTAATTCAGGCGTTTGCGCTGTCGCCCCCTAGACTCAGGGTCGCTATACTAGCGCCCCGTTTACGCGACCCCCTAGCGCGAGTTTTCGGGGTCGCCTGGCCTCCCACCCTCACCTTCGAGCTGCCGCATCCATCATGAGTCTCTTCTCCGCCGTCGAAATGGCTCCGCGCGATCCCATCCTGGGCCTCAACGAAGCGTTCAACGCTGACACCCGCACCACCAAGGTCAACCTCGGCGTGGGCGTCTACTACAACGAGGAGGGGCGAATTCCGCTGCTTCGCGCCGTAGCCGAGGCCGAGAAGGCGCGCATCGAGGCCCACGCACCGCGCGGCTACCTGCCGATCGAAGGCATCGCCGCCTACGACCAGGCGGTGCAGAAACTGCTGTTCGGCGCCAATTCCGCCCTGCTCGAAGGCGGCCGCGTGATCACCACCCAGGCCCTCGGCGGCACCGGCGCGCTGAAGATCGGCGCCGACTTCCTCAAGCGCCTGCTGCCCGACTCGGTAGTGGCCATCAGCGACCCGAGCTGGGAAAACCACCGCGCGCTGTTCGAATCCGCCGGTTTCCCGGTGCAGAACTACCGCTACTACGACGCCTTCAGCAACGGCGTCAACCGCGGCGGCCTGCTCGAAGACCTGCGCAACCTGCCGGCGCGCTCCATCGTCGTGCTGCACGCCTGCTGCCACAACCCGACCGGCGTCGACCTGCAGCTGGACGACTGGAAGGCCGTGCTGGAAGTGCTGCGCGAGCGCGAGCATGTGCCCTTCCTCGACATCGCCTACCAGGGCTTCGGCGACGGCATCGAACAGGACGCCGAAGCGGTACGCCTGTTCGCCGAATCCGGCATGGAGTTCTTCGTTTCCAGCTCCTTCTCCAAGTCCTTCTCGCTGTACGGCGAGCGCGTCGGCGCGCTTTCCATCGTCACCAGCAGCCAGGAAGAAGCCGGGCGCGTGCTGTCGCAGCTCAAGCGCGTGATCCGCACCAACTACTCCAACCCGCCGACCCACGGCGCCACCGTGGTCGCCAGCGTGCTCAACAGCCCCGAGCTGCGCGCCATGTGGGAAGCCGAGCTGGGCGAAATGCGCGAGCGCATCCGCGGCATGCGCCTGGCCATGGTCGAGCAACTGGCCGCCCTGGGCGCCAAGCGCGACTTCGGCTTCGTCGCCGAGCAACGCGGCATGTTCTCCTACTCCGGCCTCACCGTGGAGCAGGTCGAGCGACTGAAGAACGAGTTCGGCATCTACGCCGTCGGCACCGGCCGCATCTGCGTCGCCGCGCTGAACAAAGGCAACCTGGACAGCGTCACCCGCGCGATTCATGCCGTGCTGTAAGCCTCTGCGATAAACAAAAACGCCGGCTCGAAGCCGGCGTTTTTATGCGCCGCACAACAACGCAACTGTAGGAGCGGCTTTCGGCTTTGGCGTCCTGCGTCACTCTACCTCCTGCATCCATGCAGTCGTAGCCGCAATCTGTCGCGACTAAAGCCCTTCCCACGACACCAACGCTGAACGCCCCGAATCCTGGCCACCTAGAAGTCAGTGCAAAGTGTTGACTTCTCTTTTTTAATCAGTAACATACGCGCCATTGTTCCGCGATAGCTCAGTCGGTAGAGCAAATGACTGTTAATCATTGGGTCCCTGGTTCGAGTCCAGGTCGCGGAGCCAAATTTGAGAGCCCAGCCTAACCGCTGGGTTTTTTATTGCCTGTGGACTCTCGCCAGGGACCCTGTCCCAGGTTATTCGCTGCGCTCACCCCTTCGGGGCCGCGCTAAAGCGCGTTCGGCTGGCGCCGTCGAGTCCAGGTCGCGGAGCCAAATTCGAGAACCCAGCCTAACCGCTGGGTTCTTTATTGCCTGTGGACACCTAGCCTAGGGTGCGCCGTGCGCACTGGTAGCACTCGAGAGCCAAGGCCTGGCGCCGACAAAATACGCCCCCTAAAAGCAAAAAGGCCGGTCAAGGACCGGCCCAAATGGCAACGCCGCCAGGCGTCAGTTCACACTCAACTTGTCGCGATTCTTCTCCAGCGTCGCCTGGCCAATCCCCTTGACCTCCAGCAACTCGTCGACCGACGCGAAGTTACCGTGTTCCTCACGGTACGCCACGATCGCCTTGGCCTTGGTCTCGCCGATACCCGCCAGCTCGCGCTGCAGGGTATCCGCATCGGCGGTGTTCAGGTTGACCACGGCCACCTGCGCCACCTGCACGGCAGCCGGCTTGGCGCTTTCGGATTTCGGCGTTTCGGCGGCCACGGCAGCCAGGGAGAGAGAAGCGAGAACAGCGAACAGCAGGGAAGAAAGACGGGCTTTCAGCATGATTATCGTCCTTGTCATTAGTTCATCTGAATGGGACTTCCTCAGTCCACGGACTAAAAACTAGACGCTGATACCCGTCTGTCAAATCAGGAGTCGGAACGCCGCTGCTGATGAATCCAGTCGACGATCTCCCCCTCGGGTCGGTAACCACTCACCGTTTCGCGCAGCAGTTGCCGCACGCGGTCGTAGTCATCGCGCTCCACGGCGCCCAGCAACTCCTGCAACACCCGCTTGTAGACATCCCACGGCAACATTTCCTCGTTGGCCCGCATGATCATCGGATGCTCGGTTTCGCTGACGTTGTCGCCGATCAACAGCTCTTCGTAGAGCTTCTCGCCAGGCCGCAAACCGGTGAACTCGATGGCGATATCGCCATGCGGGCTGCGCTCCGAACGGACACTCAGGCCGCTCAGGTGAATCATCTTCTCGGCCAGATCGAGAATCTTCACCGGCTGCCCCATATCCAGCACGAACACATCGCCGCCCTGCCCCATGGCCCCAGCCTGGATCACCAATTGGGCCGCCTCCGGGATGGTCATGAAGTAGCGGGTAATGTTGGGATGGGTCACGGTCACCGGCCCACCGCGACGGATCTGCTCATGGAAGCGCGGGATCACCGAACCGGACGAGCCCAGCACATTGCCGAAACGCACCATGTTGAAACGCGTCTTGTTGACCCGGTGCACCCCGTCCTCGCCGAACAGCACGGGAGCCGATTCGCGGCTGAGCGCCTGCAGGATCATCTCCGCCAGACGCTTGCTGCTGCCCATCACGTTGGTCGGCCGCACCGCCTTGTCCGTGGAAATCAGCACGAAATGCTCGACACCGGCCTGAATCGCGGCCTGGGCGGCGTACAGGGTGCCCATCACATTGTTAAGCACTCCCTCGGCGATGTTGTGCTCGACCATCGGCACATGCTTGTAGGCCGCCGCGTGGTAAACCGTCGCCACGCGCCAGGTCCGCATCACATCCAGCAAACGCCCGGGATTACGCACCGAGCCCAGGATGGGCACCAGCTGCAAAGACAGGTATTCACGCCGAATACGCTGCTCCAGTTCGGAGTGAATGCTGTAGAGGTTGTATTCCGAATGCTCAAACAGCACCAGCACCCTGGGGCCGCTGGCGACGATCTGCCGGCACAGCTCGGAACCAATCGAGCCACCGGCCCCGGTCACCATCACCACCTGGTCGCGGATGCAGTGTTCCAGCAACGCCTGATTCGGCGGCACCGGATCGCGTCCGAGCAAGTCGGCGATATCGACCTCCTGCAAGTCGTCGACCTTCACCCGCCCGCTTGCCAGGTCCATGAACCCGGGCACCGTGCGGACATGCAGCGGAAAGCCCTCCAGGCACTCGAGGATTTCACGGCGCCGAGCCCGCGACAGCGAGGGTACCGCCAGCAGGATTTCCTGCGCCCCGGTCTCCTCGATCATCTGCTGGATGTGTTTGGGTTTGTAGACCTGCAGGCCGGCGATTATTCGCGTGGCGATGTTGTCGTCGTCATCGACGAACGCCACCGGCTGCATGGAGCGCCCCATGCGCAGGGCGGCAACCAGTTGATTGCCGGCCGCGCCGGCGCCGTAAATGGCAACTTTAGGCAGCAACGGTACATGGCGGGCATTGATAAAGGGCATCTGCCGCGCGGCGACGTACCAATCCCCCATAAAGTAGTGGCGCATCAACAGACGCAGCCCACCAATCATTACCAGGCTCAACCACCAATAGTTGAATACCAGCGAACGAGGCACGACTGCTGGCGGGTCGCGGTGCCAATACACCACGAGAGCGAGCACGAGCGCAGAAACTGTGACTGCCTTGAGTATGGCGATCAGCGCGTCATTGCCGAAATAACGCATTACCGCACGATACATGCCCAAACGGATGAACAGCGGAATCGCGATCACCGGAGCCACAGCAAACAACCAGAAATGATCCCCCAAAGGATCGACTCGCTTGTCGAACCCCAACCGCACGATGAAAGACAACCACAACGCGCCCCAGACCAGCACAATGTCCACGACCACTTGCAGTAACCGCTTATAACGGCGCGGAAGCCTCACCAAGGTGCTACGCAGCTTATCTGTCATCCGTTCCTCGCCATCATCCCCTACACGCCGGCCGGCAATGTCGCACAAGCTTACAACACAAGCCGAGCTTCAGCCCGATGCAATAGGAATTACTCCAACGCCCCAGCACGAAACCACCTAGCCAGCAACAACAGCGGAACATAGGCGAGAAACAAACCCAGAATGCCCTCAAGCCACCCCGTGACGACCAACACCGCCACAGGCAACAGCCACAGCAAATTAAGCACAACCGTAGCCAGGGTCACCGGCAAATGGCCACCCAAACGACGTGAAGCGAATTGATAAGCATGGCTCCGATGCGCCTCATAGACACGCTCCCCCCGAAGCATACGATGCAACAACGTGTAGGTGGCATCGACCACGAACACACCAAGCAGGATCAGCCAACCCCAGAAAAGTTCAGGCATTGTCCAGGCAGCTTGCAGCGCGAGAATGCCCAGGATTATTCCAAGAAAGCCACTGCCCGCATCCCCCATGAAGATACGTGCCGGTGGATAATTCCAGTACAAAAAACCCAACACGGAGAGCGCCAGCAATAGCAGGGGCCAGACCAAAGAGACGTGACCGCCCAACCAATAAAGCAGCGCCCCACCCAAACAGACGCTGATCGCCTCAACGCCGGCAATACCGTCAATGCCATCCATGAAGTTGTAGAGATTCAACAGCCAGACCAACCCGACTGCAGCCAGCACATAGCCGCCCCAACTCAACTCAAGGCGCTCCCCCAGCAGTTCGATCGGCGGCATACCGCCAAGCCAGAACAACGCCCAAGCAGCGCCGCCAAAATGCCCGAGCAGGCGCCAACGTGCGGCGATATGCCCGTGATCGTCGAGAAAGCCCAGCAGCGCAATCCAGCCGCCGCCCCCCAGCAACCCCCACATCAGCGACGAATCTAACGCTCCAAGGACAACCAGTGCCGGTAACCCGGCAAGGAAAGCCAGCACGATGGCCACCCCCCCACCACGTGGCGTCGGGATCGAATGGGAACTTCGGGCATTGGGCACATCCAGCAAGCTCCGCGCCAGCGCGTAATGGCGCACTCCAAAGGTCAACCCCCAGGACAATAGAAGAGTCGCCAGCAACACACCAAGAATCATCAATGCCGGTGCTCCAGATAGTGCGTAACAGTTCGAGCCAGCCCTTCGTCAACAGTCACTGGCGGGTGCCAATCAAGCAGCGCTCGAGTTTTCTCGATATCAACTCGCAACTCGCCACACAAACGCTGCGCGACGCCGGCACGCCCGATCAAACGCAGGGCAGCGCGCAGATATGTAGCCGGAATCGGTAACAGCCATGAGCGCGAACCCAGCAGTCGTGCCAGGCGCTCGGCCAACGCGACAACCGATAGATCGTCATCATCGCTAACCAAGAATGTTTGATTGACAGCGCGCGGATGAGTCAGACAGGTCACCAGCAAGTCGACCAAATTATCCAGCGCAACCAAACTGCGCCGGTTGCGCAATGCGCCAATCGGCAGTGGCAAGCCGCGCCCGAGAGTCCGCATCAACCGCTGAAAATTAGCTTTGACCCCCGGCCCATAAACCAGTGGAGGACGAACCACCACCCACTCCATGCCGTGCTGCTCGCAGAATGCCTGCACAAGCTGCTCCGCCTCCCACTTGGAACGGGCATAAGCATCCTGGGGATTCGCCGCGTCCTGTTCGGAGAAAGGCCTGCCCGGCAGACTGACCTCGCCATTGACCTTGATCGAACTGACCAAGACAAAGCGTCGTACCCCGGCCTGGGCCGCGGCCTTGAGCAAGGCCCGCGTCCCCTCAACGTTGACCGCCCTGAATGCCGCCAGCGGATCCTGCTCGCTCTCCTCCATCACATGCACCCGAGCGGCCGTGTGCACCACCACCTCGACCCCACGCAGCGCCCCGGCAGCGACTCGCCCCTCGGCCAGATCGCCCAGCATCCGCTGCTCGCATTCGCCATTGCCGGGCGCCAGCACGCGCACGCCTGCAATCGCCTGCATACCTTGCTCGTGTTCCAGGCGACCCAGAACAGCCATGCCGACCAGACCACCGGCTCCAGTAACCAACACCTGCATCAGGCCGGCTCCAACAGTTGCAGAATATCCTGCGCCATCTCATTCATGATTCGCTCACGGCCATAGCGCTGGACAAAAGCCGAGCGGTCGGTAAAGCCGATAGGCAGCTGCTCGAAACGCTCAAGTGCAGCCTCCAAGTCGCAGGGAGGGAATACCGAGGCATTGGCGACCTCGGCGCCAATGAACTCCGCGGCATACCCCGCCACCCCCGCCCATATGGGCTTTCCGGTTGCAGCGTACTCGAACAGTTTCGACGGCAGCACTCGCTTGAAGGCAGGGTAATCGTTCAGGTGCAGAAAGAGCACATCGGCTTCGCGATAGAACTCCAACAACTGCTCCCTCGGCACGGGGGGAAGCAGCTCGACATTATCCAGAGCCATCGACCGCAGCGCCTCGCGTAGTGGTTCAAGACGCCCCCCTGCTCCCACGACACGAAAATGCGCACGCCCGCGCAGGCGCCGGGCCAACTCCGGCAGAATCAGGTGCATTCCCTGCCCGTCGCCGAGATTGCCGGCATACAGCACCTGAAGCGGGCCGGCAACCGGGCGCGCACCGGCCTTCTCCATGCACGCTGCGAACCTTACGAAAGCCTCATCCACGCCGTTGGAGAACACGGGAAAACGCAGCGCGGGATAGCGCGGCTGGAAGTACCCGAGAAAACCTTGCGAAACCAGGTTCACTCGCTGTGCACGCCCTATCGCCCAGCGTTCGAGCGCACCGAAGATCCAGCCCAGAGGCATGGCCAGCAAGGCCGGAAAGAGCACCCTCAGGTTCTCGACGAAGATGTCCCTGATATCCAGATAGAGGTGCGTCTTGCGGCGGTAGGCGGCCCAGGCGCCCAATACGGCGGTCATCAGCCGCGACGAGGTGGCCAGCACCAGGTCATAGTCGCAAGCAGCGGTCAAACGGCGCACCCGCCTCGCATAGCGCCAGAACGAGACGGCTTGACCGACGAAGCCCTCGCGCATCTGCGGTAGGTGCACGCGCCGGACATACAAGCCGGGCGATTCCTCGGAGGAGACCACTTCGGTTGCATGACTGGCATAGCGATTGGGCTGGGTCGTCAGCACGTCGATCTGTATATCCGCGCCGGCGTGGCGTCGAAGAGCATCAACCAGAGCACGTGCACGGAAGGAGCCCGCCGATAGATCGGGTGGATAGAAGAAGGTCAACAGCAGTATTCGTTTAGACATACAGACCCGAGCTAACGCAGCAGTCGGCGCCTGCCTGCCAAAGCATGACGTCACTATCCCTCACCATGACGACTCCACTCCTCATGCGCGCTCAATCTCTTTTTTGCTAATGATCCAGGGGCTTCAGGTTCGCAAGCGCGCAAGCTTAACGAACCCTGTCCGAAAGATTGCAGAAAAGTTGCTAGCCCAAGACGCGACGATACAGATCGATCAGCAGATGCTCCTGCATCTCCCAGCTCAGCGCAGCCGCCGCCGCGCGAGCCCGCACCGTATGGTGCTGGCGCAACCCGGCATCCGAGACCATTCGCCTCAGCGCGTCGGCCAAAGCCTCGCTGTTCCCCGCAGGCACCAACAAGCCAAGATCGTGCTGGCGCACGATGCGGCGGATCTCTGGCAGATCGGAGGCGATCACCGGCAGTGCCGCCTGCACATACTCGAACAGCTTGTTGGAGTCGGTCGTGTAGTGATTGAGACAGGTGTTTTCGATGGGCTGCACACCGATATCGGCCGAGGCCGTATAAGACGGCAGATCGGCCAGGGCGACCGTCGGGATGAAGTGCACCCGATCCTCAAGCTGCAGCTCTTTTGCAATCTGCCTCAGACTGGCATCCAGGCGCCCGCCGCCGATAAAGACGAAGTAGGCCTCAGGTACCTGGGCGGCAACCCGAACCAGGCGTTCAAGCCCCCTTCCCTGTTGCACCCCGCCCTGATAGAGCACGATGGGCCAGGACTCGCTCAGCCCCAGTTCCCGCCGGATTCGTTCCGAGGCTTGAGGTTGCTGCTCGCGGGGCCGATTCTGCAACACCAGCGGACGGGCGATGCCGTAGGCTCGGGCAAAGAACTTGGCACGCGCCTCCGTGGTGGTGATGGTACCTTCAGCCCGCGGCATCAGGGCACGCTCCACTATCGCCACAAGCTTTCGAAAGCTGGAATAGCCTTCGCGACTGGTACTGATTTCATGGGCGTCGTACACCAACTTCGCACCGCTCAGTTTCGCCGCCAACCAGGCCGTAGGCAGTACATTGACGTCATGGGCGTGAATGACATCGGCTCGCGCGAACAGCAACCTCCATAAAACTATTACATGCCAACCAAGCCGCGAAAGAACCTGAACAAGAGGCCTTTGTCGATTATCGCGACCTGTGACGCCTGCCGTACGCCATGGCATCAAAGCGGCGCGGCGCACTTCGAGCCCGTCAATCAAGCACTCATGCTCCGGTGTTCTACCTGGTACATGCACAGCATGCACAACCACTCGATAATCTGCCGCATGCAGCGTTTCAGCTTCCTTGAGCACTCTGGCGTCATTGAGAAAGTCGTTCCAGACCAGCATGTGCACTGCAGACGCTTTACTTCCGACCATACTGTTCACGAAAGCTCATCCAATTAAAAAGCCCCATCAGCGACCATGCTAACCACCCTACCGAACAGCTCACCAAGAATTATCTAATGCGCCGTCGCAATGACCATGAGAGCAAATTAGCCACTCGACAATGAGTATTGGCCAACAGCGCAACTTTCGCACTTCAGTCAAGCGTCCAACCTACCCTGTCGCTCCAAAACAGCCTTAAAAATCACATCGGCACATGCGTCAATGCTCATGCACGAGGTATCAACCTGACAGTCCGGTCTGGGCGGAACCTCGTACGACATGTCAACCCCGGTGAAATCCTTCAACGCCCCGGCCCTTGCCTTGGCATACAGCCCCTTAACATCACGCCTCTCACATTCGGCAATCGGTGTAGAGACATAAACCTCTAGATACCGTCCCGCCCCAATAATATTCCTTGCCAATTCGCGATCACGAAGCAATGGAGATATCAGAGAGCAAATGGATACAAGCCCAGCATCATTAAAAAGCTTGGCCACTTCGGCCACTCGACGAATATTTTCGCTGCGCGCCTCTGCGGAAAAGTTCAGGTCGGAACAGAGGCCATGCCTGACATTGTCACCGTCCAGAACAAAAGCGGCTCCCCCATCGGCAACCAGGCGTCGCTCCAAAGCGAATGCAAGGGTTGACTTACCTGCCCCGCTCAGGCCTGTGAACCAGACGGTCAAAGGTCTCTGGCGCATCAAGCGGCAGCGATCCTCCAATGACAGATGACTACCATGCCAACGCAGGTTAGTAGACAAGTTCCACCTCAAACCGATGCATTATGCCTGACCTGCCATTGCCCCAGCGCGCTTTCAAGATCGCCCCTGGCCCCAATCCGCTCCCAAAAATCAGCAAAATCAGCGGCTGCACGCTCCAGAGCAAAATTCATCTTATGCGTTTTGTTCTTGAGAAAGGCCTCGATATTGGAATTTACCGTCTCGCAGTAATCAACACAAAAATCGAGTGGATCGACATCTGCACTTTTCTTGAGCGCCCCCATGAGTATGGAACTCCTGTAGGCCTGCATGATGCCGGAATCATAGCGTTTCAAGAATGAGCGTGCAGTCGCCATGGTGTCGCGAGTTAGATGAACATAAAAAGCATCGTCGCCGTATGCCCGCTCCAATCGCCCAAGCACCCAGGAAAGACGATTATCCGCCTCAATATGCCCGGCCGGGTAAGCAAAACGAGCCGCCCCAACCGCATGACTAAGGCTCTCGTGCGCAGCGGAATAGTTATCCACATGACGGCAGGCCTCAATAAAGGTTACCGATCCACAACGCCCAGTACACAATATGAACACATTACGCAATGACCACCCCTCCAACTAAAATACTAATCAGCCACACTATCCGCAAACGCTTTGTTAATCCGCCCCAGCAAGTCGGCTGCGCCATGGTAGTCCTGCTGTTTACAACTTCTTTCGAAAGCAAAAAGCAGGGCCGCCAATTTCAACTGAGCTACCCTAACCCCTGCCATATCCGAACGCTGGGCTGCTGCTGCCTCATGGGCCTCCGCCAACACCTTCATCGCACGTTCGTCGATGGGCCAACCACTGCCGATCGGTTCAAGCGACCAACGCGCCCAGTGACAGACCAGCACCCGACTGTAGTCGTCCAGCATCACCAGCCCACGACGAATATCCGGATTCACGATAACCATGGGAAGTCCACCGATCAGCTCGCGTATCCGGTCGAAAGACTCCTCGAAACGCAGTAGCTCCTCAAGCTGTGCTGGACTGTCCAGAAGGCAGCGCATGCGCCTCAGTACATCTCGCTCCATACGCTGTACCAGGCAGGCCTTCGAGCGCCGATAAAGCGCCTTCAGCTCCTCGTTCGGCGCACAGGCGAGCAAGGCAGAGCGGGCGACCTCACAGCGAACGGGCCATTTCTTGCCAAGCGCCTGGCGAGCGCTATCCAGCGCAAACACGTGACAATGAAAGCGTCCCCCAACATCCGTCACGCCGAGAAGCCCCAGAGTCGGCAGGTTTGCCTGCCCCACCAGCAAAGTGGCCTCATGCTTGGCCATCGCACTACGGTTGTTCTCGTAGACCTTGACCAGAAAGCAGTCCTCTTTCCCATCCTCACAGGCCACGACACGGTAGGCCACCACGTCGGCCACCCCCAGCTGCAACCAGCGTACAGCCTTGATGACCAGGGAGCGGGAGGTGACATCGCCAAGCGCCCTGCGCAACCACTCATCTCGCGTAGCCGACTCGATTAGTGACCACACACCGTCGAAGCCGTGCCGCGGCGCCTCGATCAAGCGCTGACCATGAAAGAACAGTGCCGATAGCTGACGTCGCCTTTCGACCAGAGCGAGCGCATCGTTGACGAAGCTGACGGAATGTCTGAACAGTTGCCGCAACAGCAAAAGGCAGACCACCGCGACGAGAACGCTGGGGGCCTGCAGCCAGAGAAACTCCGCAACCATGTAACCGAAGCACAGCAGAAAGCCGACGCCTGCGAGCAGAGCGGCGATCTGGCCGCCAGCATTCGTCAAGCGCGCCTGAAAGGTCGGCAGCAGCGCAGCAAGCAGCAAGGATCCAGCCACAGAAACGAGCAGGTAAGCGATGAATACCCACGCCAAGTAGGAGTTCAACCAGAACAGCAGAGGGATGAAGAAAAGCAGGAAAACCAGGCTGGCTAGGCCGCGGGAAAACCGCTGGTAGGCCTTGGCGGCCATCTCATCCTGATTCTCGAACAATACCATCTTGCGACTGCGCGACAGCAGCTTGCCTGACCCGGCGACGATGCATTGGCCAATCAGGCGCTCGGCAAGCAGATGAACCAGAAACAGCAGCATCGCCAGGCCACTTAACGCCAGAATCAGCGACTGCCGGTCAAAAACCTTGAACTGATCAGGGAAATAACGCGGAATCCCGTCGGCCCCCAGCAGCAGGATGACCTTGAGCGGCAGCACGAATGCCAGCAACAAGGCAAGTTGACTGAAAAGAGTCGCCGCCACGCTGAACAGAGTGTACCCAGGCACAACACCGATCAGGCGCCGGCTCAGGCTCATCAGCCAACGCACTGCAGACTGCAAACCGCTTAGCATCGCCACTCCAAGATTGCCTGCCTGAAACGCAAGGATTCGCTGCCGAACATCAGCCAATCACCAGCCGGGCCGCTTCCTCGGCGCCATTCGTCTCGACAGCGGCAAAGATCTCTCCAGACCGGATGCGTTGGCGCAGCCTGGAAACCGCCCCCAGCAATGCCGCCTCGGAAAAGTCGCTGATGCACTCACAGGGCCCCATGGCGGACGCTAAAGCTGCTCGCAGCACTTGATCATCGGCCTGAGTCGCTTGATTCGGCAGGAAAATGGCCGGCAGATTGAGGCCTACCGCCTCGCACACCGAGTTGTACCCGGCAGCCAGCACTGCGAAATCGAAGCCAGCGAAGTAACGGCTATTGGGATAGTCGACAATTTCTCGATCAGCCTCATCGCACCGCTCGGGCCGCAACGCGATAGGAGACTGACCAACCACGACCTGATAGCCCTCCCGACGCAATGCCAGCACCACGCGACCCTGCAAGTCGGCGATACCGTTGATATTGCCCGCGCCCAACTGCACATATATACGAGGGCGAAGCGGATCCAGACGCAAGCGAGTGCACACCTCGTCAGGAGACAGCAGAGCACCACGCGCCATGCCGATTATGGGCGCAACGACGGAAACCTCCGACCGTTCCGCCTTCCCATCCCCAGCCTCGCCAAACTCTGCTGGCACTATGACCCTGTCAAACAGGGCCAACTGCTCGTTCATCCGACGCTGATCAATAGACGCCTTGTAGAGACCGCGCTTGATCCACACAAGACGTATCGCCCGAAAGCGCCGCATCACCCGCTGCAGGCCGATATAAGGCGCACTGCCATCGAATACCAGCGTGGAGACACGATGAGTCGTCAGTGCGTCTGCGACAGAGCGATAAAACAGGCGATTCCAGGCGACGGTGCTACCGCCCAACAGACTAGCAGGAGGCACGTGATGACAAACGAAGCCTTCTCGATAGACCAGATGTACCGCGATGCTGGTGGTCAGAAAGACGATGCGGGCCTCCGGCTTCTGCCTGCGAAGTTCCTTTGCCACTGCAAGGGCGCGACTGACATGGCCAAGGCCAGCCCCATTGATCGGCAGGAACAAGTAGGTGTCTCGCGCCGGCCTCCACAAGACAGGAAGCAGAGCACCGGAAGCGACCCAGGCCCAGCTCAAAAAACGCATAATTTGAGGTTTTATCAACACCGATCCATAACTCGTTGCAAAGACCCGCTGCCGTCATCCGCAGATAAAGGGCAAATTAAGTTGTCACTCACCTGGGCATACGCCCTGCAAGGCGACAGGGCTGTGCCGCTGGTGCCACAGCCCATCTAGCTTGAGCATTTATAGCGGAGCACCGGCTTCTTTGAGTCTGCTCACCCAGTAAATCGCTCCCGGCGGCGATAAGTGATGCGTATCCCTGAAACTGATACGCCCCTTATCATCAGAGAACTCGCACACCCCCTCGGCACACTGAACGGTGTGTACCGGAATATAGTTTTTCGACAGCGCGGCCAATTTCTCGCTATAGCGGAGTTCCGCCCTGATGGCACGCTCATCGGATTTACAGCGTGCGC
The DNA here is from genome assembly GCF_000465935.2 of Pseudomonas sp. EGD-AK9. Taxonomy (NCBI): domain Bacteria; kingdom Pseudomonadati; phylum Pseudomonadota; class Gammaproteobacteria; order Pseudomonadales; family Pseudomonadaceae; genus Pseudomonas; species Pseudomonas sp. EGD-AK9. Next base: position 22,357 of record NZ_AVOF01000462.1, on the reverse strand, counting down.
GAAGCATGCTGTCGGTAAGCAGGTAGTTCGGCACCGAATAGCATTGCGCAAGCTCCACGCCGGGACGAATGAAATCCCCGAGAACATAGGCAACATGCCCATACTGCTCAAGCCGAGCCACATGCAGATTATTAATTGTCGAAACCTGCTCCGGCTTGTTTCGCTTGGCATTTGATATATAAACTACAACATCGCCTTTGTAATTCTTGGCCCAGCGCAGAAATGCCTTGTTCCGTTCGACACACTCATCCGTCAATTTTTGCGACGGAAACTTTCGAACCAAACCTTTAAACCCACTTTGCGAGATGCAACCACTGAGGTAAGCAACTGCAATGTTAGATTCCGGGAATGCCTCGGAAATACCCGCCACCAAATGCAACGCATGACTATCGCCCCAAACGACAACCGTATGCTTGGAACCGCGATCATTCTGACAAGTAAAAATAGGCTTGGGAAACCCTTTCAAGCTATCGGAACAGTACTGTTGGCGTTCGAGTTTCCGCCACTCCGCGTTGCTCAGCGCGACACGATGCTCAGGCACTCGGCCATCGACATTCTTGAGCAGCAACACTGCAACGACTGAAACGACCAAGGCAAGGAATATGGCTCCACGAGAAACCAAGGCCGCCACCCCGGAAGCCGAATCACGAGCAGGCACCTGACGGAAGCGATTCTCGACCAAGGTATTCAGTGCATATCCCAGAACGAACATCGCAATCAGCAATACCCCGACAGCAACGCTATCCAGTTCGCCAAACAATGCCTTGTAGTAAACAATCAGCGGCCAGTGCACCAGATACAGTGAGTAGCTGATCCCGCCGATGAAAACCATCACGGGGTTAGCCAGGAGCAAACCCGCCACTCTCGACTTGCCGGCAAAGGCAATGATAAGAGCGGAAAGAAGAGCCACCCACAGAGCGTTGTAATAAGGAAAAACACTGCGCTCGGTGAGAGATGCCATCAGAAAGCATAGGCCCATCAAAGCGCCCAAGGTGATGACATCGGCAACGATGGGCCTGGCCATCAGCAACCGCGGCCGCATGAACACCAGCAGCGCGCCTAGGCCAAACTCGAAGATACGGAACGGCATCAGATAGAACGCCGTCGAGTTGCCATCGAGAAAACCCGAGCGCCATCCGTTCGCGTCCGCCAGACGATCGCCAACATCATAGGACATGAACAGTGCATTAAGCCCGAAAGACAAGATGCTCAATACGATAAGCGCAGTGATGACGCTGCGCCTACCGTAATAACGCAGCATACACAGTATCAGCAACGGCCAAACCAGGTAAAACTGCTCTTCTACACCCAGCGACCAAGTATGCAACAGCGGCTTGACCGAAGACTCGGTATCGAAATAGCCAACCTGCGACCAGAAATAGAAATTGGAAACGCTGAAGAACGCCGCCAGCGTTGAATCGAGCAGCAGTTCGAAGCGCTCCTGGGAAAATATCAGAAAGCCGCCCAGCACCGTGAACAGGCAGGTCACCAGCATCGACGGAAACAGCCGGCGGATTCGACGCCGGTAGAAATCGGAGAGGCTGATATCCCCGGTGGCGTCATGCTCGCGCAGCAAAAGCCCGGTAATCAGGTAGCCGCTGATAACAAAAAATACATCGACCCCAACAAAACCACCGGGCAACCAACTGATACTGAGGTGAGCGAGAATCACGGCCATCACCGCGATGGCCCGCATGCCCTGAATTTCCTTACTGAATCCCATTTCTTGTCAAACTCGTATAAGGCTTATTCATCAAGCAGTGCTTGATGGCAGGCAATATTTTTCTGCACATCGCTTAAGGGCACGAGCATTGCCTCCGGCGCCATAAATTTCCGTTCCACATGCGGAAAGGGCAGCATGGCACTCTCCTTATTTACCCCAGCATGCCATTGCACAAACGCCTCCTTAAATTTCTTGCGCGCTGGCGAAACTCCATTAGTCTTGGAAACTCCAAACTCCGGATTGTTTGTTAGATTAGTATCCAGATCAAGGCAGAACATGCCGACATGACTCACGCGCCTAAATTGCTCACCCATCACTTTCTCGGCGCGAGCGATCAACTCACTATCCGCTCCAAAGCGCACACTATCCCAACCGCCTAGCACATCACGCAAATAGCCAGAGTCAATCAACAGAGATATAGATGCAACCCTGCAGGCACCATCTTTTGAGAACGGCCCAATTCGCGAAAACCAACTGAACTCGCCCTCAGAATTCATTCTTACCATATCGGAGAGCGTAGCAAGTACTTGCCCATTACTGAGCAGAATCGTAGCCATATCCCGCTCCAAACGCTGCGGATGCGACCAGTCATCGGCATCCTGCCCTGTGATGTAGTCGCCTTTGGCCAGGCGCAGGGCCAGATTCTTGGACACATAGGGCCCGACATTGGCGGCGTTGCGTAGCGCCAGCACGCGCGAGTCCTGCGCGGCAATCTGCTGCGCGATCTCCCAGGTAGCGTCCGAGCTGCAGTCATCGACGATGATCAGCTGCAGGTTGCGCCAGGTCTGATCCAGAATCGACTGAGCGGCATGCCTCAAGGTGGCCTCGGCATTGAATGCCGGCATGATTACGCTGATCAGCGGCCCCTCGACCGGGGCCAGTGGCTCGATCACGCACAAACGGGAAAAGCGCGGGCCGGCAGCCGCTGACAGGCTGACGGGTGCCAGTTGAAAGGGAGCCAGGTAGGCGTTGAAGTACCCGAGCCAGTCCTTCTCCGAATGCAGGCAGGCATTCGCGCGCAGAATGTTTAGTCCGGGCCGCTGGATGTCATCGACACTATCTTCAGCGAACTGCAGTGCGGCTTGATAACCCCGCTCGTCGGCGATCTGCGAGGCAACCCAGAGCACGGAATTTTTCTTCACACCTCGGACGACTTTCTGCAGTGCCACGGAGCAAGTCGCGAGATCAAAAGCATTCGCCCCTCGCGAATCCTCGGCAGCCCTCGCCTTCTCCGCCCCCTTGAAGCGCTGCGAGGCATACGCCTGGTACTCGACCACGTCCGGGTTGCCGCTGCCGGCATGACGACGCATGACCCGCTGAATCGCGAGGGGCATCTTCGCCCATCCGGCAACGCTGCGAGTCTGCCGGTAGAACGCCATGCCAAGCTGGTAGACCAGGGACTTGTAGACGAGCTTATGCTGCCTGGCCAACTCCATCACTTCGGCTCTCAGGGCATTGCGCTCATGGGTGATCGCATCAACCTGCTGCTTCGCGTCCTTCAGCTCCTGCGCCAGCTTGTCGTTGATCTGCCTCTGTGTCCCGAGAGTCTCCTGCCCCTTGTCCGCAGCCTGCAACGCAGCCTCCAGAAGCTGGTTCTGCTCGGACAGACGCAGCTTTTCATCAGCGAGCTGCTGCTTGAGCGACACGACCTCTCTCTCAAAGCTCTTGCACTGCACACTCGCTTCAGCAGCTTTTACCTTCAGTTCCTCAAGGCTGCGCTCCCTAAGACGAAAGAACGAGTCGAGCAAAGACTGCACCAGCTCGTCGTTCTGGTCTTGCTGCACGCCTTGCAGCACGCTTTTCACACGCCGCTCTATCTCTTGCCCCGCCCATTCACCCACAGTATTCATGGAGGCTTCTTCACAACCGTTCAGAGACATTGGCTTCTTCGCAAAATGGAACAGGGCAGGGCCATGGCGTACATTGCTGAGCATCTGATGCGAGCATTCCCCCCCGAGAAGCTCGCCCCAGCGGCCGAGAATCTGCTGCTCCTCTTCACGACCCGCGTCGTCGAGCAACACCAGCGTGAACTCGTTGCAGTAGTCGCGCAGGTGGGGTATGGCGGGATAGCGGGCGTGATGGTTGGTCGCGGCAGGCGGACCATCGACAAGCAGCAGATCGAGCCCCCCGCACCCGATCATATGATCGATCAGGTCATAGGGAAGGTCGTACCAGCGGTAGGCCTGGCCATCGAGCTGGATCTCCTCGAGAGGCGCGTAAAGCAACTCAACGTGATCCTGCAGATCACAGAGCTGCAACAGGGCGCGGGTCTTCTCGAGGTATGCATGGTCGTGCTCGAACGACAGAAACCGCCCGCCCCCCATCCGCTTCAATGCCGCCGCAATCACCAGCGTGGAGGTACCAGAGCCCAGTTCAATGATCTTTTCGGGACGAGTGGTAACGACATGCTGGAATAGCCACCAGGCGAATTCGGGCGCGATAGACCAACTGGTCATCGCCGCCAAAGGTTCGGGCCGCTGGAAAACATGCTGCATCAGCAGCTGTTGGTATAACGCATCCAGCCGAATGTCATTTACCGACTCGCGCAACTCCTTGCGAAAGGAACTGCGTAACTTATCGAGCTGCCTGCTTATATCCTGACTCGCCATTGAAAAGTCTCTGGTTTTACACAATAACGCCCGCTACCCATAGAGAAAGCGGGCTCACGAACATCGATCAGGCCTTGACTACGTTTTCCGCCGGCTCCAGGTAGCGCCCTCGCGAATCCACGATCAGTTGCGCATGAGTCTTGAGCATCTGGTAGTCGACACTGTCGTGGTCGGTGGCGACCAGCACGCAGTCATAACCGGCGACGCTCTCGGCAGTCAGTTCAACGCTGCTGAGTTCGAAATGATGTTCGCGCATCTTCGGGAATACCGGCACATGGGAGTCGCTGTACTGCACGTCCGCTCCCAGATCACGCAGGCGCTCCATAATGAAGACCGAGGGCGACTCGCGCATGTCATCGACGTTCTTCTTGTAAGCGATCCCGAGTACCAGTACGCGACTGCCGTTCACCGATTTCTTACGCTGGTTGAGCGCAGAGGCGAGTTTGCCGACCACGTAATCCGGCATGGCCGAGTTGACCTCGCCAGCCAGTTCGATGAAGCGGGTGTGCAGACCATACTCGCGCGCCTTCCAGGTCAGGTAGAACGGGTCAATGGGAATGCAGTGACCGCCCAGACCAGGTCCCGGGTAGTAGGGGACGAAGCCGAAGGGCTTGGTCGCGGCTGCACGAATCACCTCGTGGATGTCGATGCCCATCTTGTCGGCAACGATCTTCATTTCGTTGACCAGACCGATATTGACCGCGCGGTGAATGTTCTCAAGCAGCTTGGTCATTTCCGCAGCACGGGTGCTGGAAACCGGCACCACGCGGTCGATGACCTGCCCATAGAGCGCCATACCCACTTCCTGGCACGCCGGGGTATGACCGCCACAGACCTTGGGAATGGTGCGTGTGGTGAAATTCGGATTGCCCGGATCTTCACGCTCGGGCGAGTAGACCAGAAACACATCCTGGCCCACCTTGAAGCCGCGCGATTCGATACGCGGCAGCAATTCTTCATCGGTAGTGCCTGGGTAAGTGGTGCTTTCCAGGGACACGACCTGACCGGCACGGAGATGGGGTACCAGCGAATCAGTGGTATCCAGCACGAAACTCAGATCCGGCTCACGATATTTGTTGAGCGGTGTGGGCACACAAAGGATCAGAGCATCGACATCGGCGGCACGTGCAAAGTCGGTCGTCGCCTCGAAACCCCGCCCAACGGCGCGCGCAATCGCCTCAGCGGGGATGTGCTCGATATAACTCTTGCCTTGGGCGATGCAGTCGATCTTGGACTGATCGATATCGAAACCAACCACTCTATACCCAACTTCTGCGTAACGAAGTACCAACGGCAACCCGACGTAACCCAAACCGACAATACCGATGCTAGCGGTGCGCTCGTTCAAGCGACCAAGAAGTTGCTGCTTCATTAAGAATGACTCCTATCAAAATATATTTATGAGCAGTAAACCTGGCTCATTTCCGACTTGCAGACACGGCCATAGAGCCACGAGTATCCAGAACCCGCTGATAGCCATGCAGCAAGAGCGACTCATCATCAAAAACCGCGTGATCCACCAGAAAAACCAGAACGTCCGCGCTGGCTGCCGTGGAAAAATCGACCAGATCGACGCCAGCCTCGACCAGGGCGGCAGGGGCTGAGTCGATATGTGGCTCAACGGCCATCACTTGCCCCGGGTAGCGTGCAGCGATTTCGAGCGTAATCCCGAGCGCCGGGCTCTCCCTGAGATCGTCGATATTGGCCTTGAACGCCAGCCCGAAGCAGGCAATCTTGAACTCGTGCCTGGCCTTCGCGGTACGCTGAGCCAGTTCATCGACCAGCAACTCGACCTTGCCGCAAACCCACACGGGCTTGCTGTCGTTAACCTCCCTGGCGGTACGGATCAGGCGCGCTTCATCTGGGGCCTGGCTAACGATAAACCAGGGATCTACCGCAATGCAGTGCCCACCCACCCCGGGCCCAGGCTGCAGGACATTTACCCGAGGGTGTCGATTAGCCAAGCGGATGAGCTCCCAGACATCCACGTCCAGCTTGTCGCAGATGATCGACAGCTCGTTGGCGAAGGCGATGTTCACATCGCGAAAACTGTTCTCTGTCAGCTTGCATAATTCAGCTGTGCGTACATCGGTGATGATGCATTCACCCTTTACAACCAACTTGTAAAGACTGGCCGCCACATCCGAGCAACGAGGCGTCATGCCGCCGATCACTCGATCGTTGTTCACCAGCTCGCGCAGCACATGACCTGGAAGGACTCGTTCGGGGCAATGGGCGATGCGGATATCGGAGTCGGGACCGGCCGTTTGCGGAAACGTCAGATCCGGGCGGACTTCGGCAAGCCAGGCGGCCATCTGCTCAGTAGCACCCACAGGAGAGGTCGATTCGAGCACGACCAGATCGCCCTTCTTGAGCACCGCTGCAATTGCCCTACTTGCCGCTTCGATATAGGAGAGATCCGGCTCGTGATCGGCCTTGAAGGGCGTAGGGACTGCGATGAGGAATGCATCCGCCGGCTCGGGCACGACCGTTGCCTTCAGATAGCCCTCGGTAACTGCAGCATGCACCAGCATGTCGAGATCGGGCTCGACAATATGAACGTCGCCACGATTAATAGTCTCAACGGTTCGCCGATTCACATCTACGCCGATTACGGTTCTTTTCCGCGACGCAAAAACCGCCGCAGTAGGCAAACCTATGTAGCCCAGGCCAACAACAGAGATAGTGCCAAAGGTCATTTATGATCCCTTAACCATGGCACTGAGTGAATCAATGATTCGTGCACACGCCTCACCGTCCCCGTAAGGATTGTGTGCATAGGCCATGGATTGATAAGCCGCTTTATCCGTAAGCAGTGTCCGTAAATTACTGACGATGGCGGAGGTGTCTGCACCAACCAGTCGCACGGTTCCTGCAGCCAGCGCCTCCGGTCGCTCAGTGACGTCGCGCATCACCAGCACAGGCTTACCTAGCGACGGGGCCTCCTCCTGGATCCCACCGGAGTCGGTGAGAATCAGGTAAGAACGACTCATAAGATAGACAAACGGGAGGTAGTCCAACGGCTCGATCAGATGAATATTGTCGATCCCGGATAGAAGCCTATTGACCGGCTCGCGCACATTGGGATTGAGGTGAACGGGGTAAACGATATCGACATCAGGAAACGCCTTGGCGGTAACGGCTAGAGCCTGACAAATGCGCTCAAAGCCATCGCCAAAACTCTCACGTCTATGACCTGTTACCAGCACCAGGCGCCGGCGAGGATCCAGATAGGAAAATTGCTGACTGAGTGCCTGCTGCAGCGAAACATCCTGATCGAGGCAACCCACCACCTGCAATAGTGCATCGACTACCGTATTGCCGGTAACAACGATACTAGCGGCATCAATTCCTTCCTTAAGCAGGTTCAGGCGAGCCGCATCGGTAGGTGCAAAATGGATCGAGGCCAAGACGCCCGTCAATTTGCGGTTGCCTTCTTCGGGCCAAGGCGAATAAATATTTCCCGTACGCAAACCTGCTTCTATATGAGCTACCGGGATTTGCTGGTAGTACGCAGCCAAACTCGCTGCAAAAGTGGTTGAGGTATCACCATGCACCAGCACAACATCCGGTTTGTAGTTGGCAAAAACCTCCTTCATACCACACAAGATGGCCACGGTGATATCTGTCAAATCTTGGCCAGACTGCATGACCTCCAGATCATAATCCGGCTTCAACTCAAACAGGCTCAGTACTTGATCGAGCATCTGACGATGCTGCCCGGTAACACAAACTTTAGCATCGAAACGCGGGTCGGCCTGAAGCGCCAAAACCAAGGGAGCCATTTTGATTGCTTCGGGGCGAGTACCAAAGACAGAGAGAACTTTTAAACTCATTTAGTAGTACAACTTCACTTGTAGAATCTCATTCTCACAGCCCGTCATTAGCTGACCCGACAATCACAATTTCACTATTTTGCATAACCTCCCTGTATCGCTCTCTCAAGAGCTTGGCCAAGCTGGCTTTAGCCCCGGCCTCCCCATGCACAATCCGCACCTCTGACGGCCAATGGCGCATCCGGGTAACAAATCCGACCAATCCATTCTGGTCGGCATGAGCTGAATAACCGCCTATGGTATGGACTTGCGCCCGAATGTCATAGCGCTGTCCGTCAATTTCCACGCCCCCTCTCTTCGGCCCGAAGCGTTGGATCTGCCTGCCTGGCGTACCCTCGGCCTGGTAGCCGACGAACAACACATTATGCCGGACATCGCCGAGCATGGCCTTGAGGTAGTTGACGATCCGGCCACTGGAGCACATGCCGTTGCCGGCGATGACGATGGCCGGCTGGGCCGTTTGGGCTAGGCGGTTGACCATGGCCAGGTGAGCCTGGTGACTGTCCACCGTTAGCAGGTTGTCGAAGGCCAGCGGCTTACGCCCACTTCTGACTCGTGCCAGCGCTTCGGCATCCCAAAAGGGTTCGAGCTCCCGGTAGACGCGGGTGAAACGGCTCGCCAGGGGCGAGTCGAGGATGATGGGTAGATTGTGCCAATCGATGCCATTCACAGGCGCCCGCTTGCTGGACGCCCTGCGATGCAGGATCTCTTCCAGTTCGTAGAGCAGCTCCTGGGTACGGCCGATGCTGAAGGCCGGGATCAGCACGCTGCCCTGATCGGCCAGGGCCTGCTCGAGCACCTGCTCGAGACGCTTGCGGCGATTGCGGCGGTCTTCGTGCAAACGATCGCCGTAGGTGCTCTCGATGACCAGGATATCGGCACGCTGGGGCGCCTTCAGCGCCGGCAGTATCGGTGCGAGGGGCGCACCGAGGTCGCCGGAGAACACCACGCGCTTGCGCTCGCCCGTCAGGGGGTAGTGCAGGTCTACTTCGACATAGGCCGAGCCGAGGATGTGGCCGGCGCGCTGCAGGCGAATCCGCGCTGCCAGCTGAGCGCTATCGACCAGGTTGAACCAGGTTTTGTATGGCAAGGCAACGATGCGTTGTTCGATCAGCTTGAGGTAACGCTCCACCTTGGCCTGATCGCGACTGAAGCCGAGCTTGAAGGCGTCCTCCAGCATGATAGGCAGGAGTTTCGCCGAAGGTTCGCTGCAGAGGATGGGGCCCTTGAATCCTGCGGCCAGCAGATAGGGAATACGCCCGACGTGATCGATATGCACATGAGTGGCGATCAGCGCCCTGATACCCGCCAGGGAGAAATCGATATCGAGACGACCGGCCCCGGCCCGACCTTCGGGCGAGGTCTCAGCCCCCTGAAACAAGCCACAATCGACCAGAAGCGCGTGCTCGGCATCCATCTGCAACTGGTGACAGGAGCCCGTCACGCCGGAAACGGCGCCATGATGAAGAATGTTGGGGTACCGCACGAGTCAATCCCTTAACGCTGACGAAAACTACAGGGACTCAGCCCCAAGGTGCGGATCACTTAGTTCGGCAGAGGAGGTGCCGACGAATCAAAGACGATGCCAGTTATGTGGCGATGTGATAGCCCGCACATTTTGCATGCTTTTTATTTTTTCGCAAGCAAGACGAAGGTTTGACGCCACTGGGCTGGTCGGTCAGCGAACGACCTCGCCGAGCGATACTACTCGTCTTCGTTCACCCGATCGCGCAGCTCTTTGCCCGGCTTGAAATGCGGTACGAACTTGCCGTCCAGGCGTACCGACTGGCCGGTTTTCGGGTTGCGGCCCACGCGCGGGGCGCGGTAGTGGAGGGAGAAACTGCCGAAGCCGCGAATTTCGATGCGGTCGCCAGTGGCCAGTGCCTGGGACATTTGTTCCAGCATGGTCTTGATAGCCAGCTCGACATCCTTGGAGGACAGCTGACCTTGGTGGGTGACAATTCTTTCGATCAACTCCGACTTGGTCATGGTTTTCCCTTCTTTTTCAAGCGGCTAGATCACTCGATAGAGTGGTTTTAGCATGCTGATCAGCATTTGAACAGCCTAAAAAACAAGGTGTTAGCGCAATCTGGGGAGTGATCGCCTTATATCGCCGAGCGCATGCGCGCAAGCCCTTGCCCGGCAACGCCGCGCGGGCCATGACGGCATCGGGCATCTACCGCACCTTTGTACGCAGATCGACGGAAAATGCTTCCGCCCCGCCCCACAGCCGTAGAGCCTCGCGCGCAAGGTTCGCGGATAAATCCATCCCGACAGCGGCGAGATTCAGGAAGGCGAGAAACAAAAAGGGCGACCCGAGGGCCGCCCTTTTTTTATGAATTACCCGAACTTAGTTCTGGTTTTCCATCTGAGCACGGATCAGATCACCGATGGTGGTCGGGCCGGTGCTTTCAACGTCTTGCTTGTTACGCAGTTCCTTCATCGCGTCCTTCTCGTCCTCGACGTCTTTCGACTTGATGGACAGGCTGATAACGCGGGACTTGCGGTCGACGCTGATGATCTTGGCTTCGACTTCGTCGCCTTCCTTCAGGACGTTGCGCGCGTCTTCAACGCGGTCACGGCTGATTTCGGAGGCTTTCAGGGTAGCTTCGATCTCGTTGCCCAGGTCGATGATGGCGCCCTTGGCATCCACTTCCTTCACGACGCCACGAACGATGGTGCCCTTGTCGTTGATGGAAACGTAGTTGCTGAACGGATCGTCTTCCAGCTGCTTGATGCCCAGGGAGATGCGCTCGCGCTCCGGGTCAACCGACAGGATGACGGTTTCCAGCTCGTCGCCCTTCTTGAAGCGACGCACGGCTTCTTCGCCGGCTTCGTTCCAGGAGATGTCGGACAGGTGAACCAGGCCGTCGATACCGCCGTCCAGACCAATGAAGATACCGAAATCGGTGATCGACTTGATGGTGCCGGAGATCTTGTCACCCTTGTTGAACTGACCGGAGAAGTCTTCCCACGGGTTGGTCTTGCACTGCTTGATACCCAGGGAGATACGACGACGCTCTTCGTCGATGTCCAGAACCATGACTTCCACTTCGTCGCCGACGTTAACGACTTTCGACGGGTGGATGTTCTTGTTGGTCCAGTCCATTTCGGACACGTGCACCAGACCTTCAACGCCTTCTTCCAGCTCAGCGAAGCAGCCGTAGTCGGTGAGGTTGGTGACGCGGGCCATGACGCGGGTGTTTTCCGGGTAACGGGCCTTGATGGCAACCCACGGATCTTCGCCCAGCTGCTTCAGACCCAGGGAGACACGGTTGCGCTCGCGGTCGTACTTCAGGACCTTGACGTCGATCTCGTCGCCAACGTTGACGATCTCGGACGGGTGCTTGATGCGCTTCCAGGCCATGTCGGTGATGTGCAGCAGGCCGTCTACGCCGCCCAGGTCCACGAAGGCGCCGTAGTCGGTGAGGTTCTTGACGATACCTTTGACCTGCTGACCTTCCTGCAGGGATTCCAGCAGGGCTTCGCGCTCGGCGCTGTTCTCGGCTTCCAGCACGCTGCGGCGGGAAACGACAACGTTGTTGCGCTTCTGGTCCAGCTTGATGACCTTGAACTCGAGCTCTTTGCCTTCCAGGTGAGTGGTATCACGCACCGGACGGACATCGACCAGGGAACCCGGCAGGAACGCGCGGATGCCGTTGACGTCAACGGTGAAGCCGCCTTTGACCTTACCGTTGATAACGCCCTTGACCACTTCTTCAGCGTTGAACGCAGCTTCCAGAACCAGCCAGGACTCAGCGCGCTTGGCTTTCTCGCGGGACAGCTTGGTTTCACCGAAGCCATCTTCAACCGCGTCCAGCGCAACGTGGACTTCGTCACCGACCTTGATGGTCAGCTCGCCTTGTTCGTTGAAGAACTGGTCGAGCGGGATGACGCCCTCGGACTTCAGACCGGCATGGACGGTAACCCAGTCACCGTCGATGTCGACGACGATGCCGGTGATGATGGCGCCCGGCTGCATGTCGAGGGATTTCAGGCTTTCTTCAAAAAGTTCTGCAAAGCTTTCGCTCATGTTGATTCCTGTTGTCAAGGGCGGGGATTCGCCCAAACCACACTCCAGACAATGTGGGTTCGTTCATGTAAAAAGAGGCCTGCGGGACTAGGACTGGTCTCCCGCATGCCTCCTTGCGAGCCGGTCAGCTTAGGCAGCTGTGGCTCTTACCCGGCGAGATCGCGATCGGCGACCTCGCGCAGAATGCGCTCTAACACTTGCTCGATGGACAGCTCGGTGGAATCCAGCAGGATTGCGTCGGCAGCCGGCTTGAGCGGCGCCACCGCGCGCTGGGTATCGCGCTCGTCGCGCGCCCGAATCTCGTCGAGAAGACTCGCGAGATTAACATCATCGCCCTTGGCCTTCAACTGCAAGTAGCGGCGACGCGCACGCTCCTCGGCGCTGGCGGTGAGGAAGACCTTCAGCGGCGCATCGGGAAATACCACGGTGCCCATGTCGCGGCCATCGGCCACCAGCCCCGGCGCCTCCTGGAAGGCGCGCTGGCGCTGCAGCAGCGCCTCGCGCACCGCCGGCAGCGAAGCGACCATGGACGCGCCGGCGCCTATCTGTTCGTTGCGGATGGCGTCGGTCACCTCCTCGCCTTCGAGGACGATGCGTTTGCCGGTGAACTGCACGTCGAGGTGGGCGGCCAGTTGCTTGAGCGCCTCCTCGTTGGTCAGGTCGATGCCGTGGTTGCCGGCGGCGAAGGCCAGCAGGCGGTACAGCGCACCGGAGTCGAGCAGGTTCCAGCCCAGCTGCTTGGCCAGCAGCGCACAAAGCGTGCCCTTGCCGGAACCGCTCGGCCCGTCGACTGTGATCACCGGGGCGTTCATGCCTTGCCCTCTTCGGCCACCTGGATGCCGACTTCGGCCGCCAGGGCGAGGAAGTTGGGGAAGGAGGTGGCGACGTTGGCACAGTCGTGAATGCGGATCGGCGCGCTGGCGCGCAGCGAGGCGACGCTGAAGGACATGGCGATACGGTGGTCGCCGTGCGCCCAGACTTCGCCGCCGCCGATGGCGCCACCTTCGATGACGATGCCGTCCGGAGTCGGCTCGGCCTTCACGCCCAGGGCGACCAGACCGTCAGCCATGACCTGGATACGGTCGGACTCCTTGACCCGCAGCTCCTCGGCGCCGCGCAGCACGGTGCGGCCGGAGGCAGCGGCGGCAGCGACGAACAGCACCGGGAATTCATCGATGGCCAGCGGCACCAGGTCTTCGGGAATATCGATGCCCTTGAGCTTGGCCGAACGCACGCGGATATCGGCCACCGGCTCGCCGCCCACCTCGCGCTGGTTCTCCAGGCTGATATCGCCGCCCATCAGCTTGAGGATGTCGATCACCCCGGTGCGGGTCGGGTTGATGCCGACGTGCTCGAGCACCAGCTCGGAACCTTCGGCAATGCTCGCCGCCACCAGGAAGAAGGCCGCCGAGGAAATATCGGCCGGCACTTCGATACGGGTGGCGCTGAGCTTGTGCCCGGATTCGACGGTGGCGGTGCTGCCCTCCACGCTGACCGGGTAGCCGAAGCCGCGCAGCATGCGCTCGGTGTGGTCGCGGGTCGGCGCCGGCTCGGTCACCGAGGTCTTGCCGGCGGCGTACAGGCCGGCCAGCAGCAGGCAGGACTTGACCTGGGCGCTGGCCATCGGCATCTCGTAGTCCATGCCGGTCAGGCGCTGGCCGCCCTTGATGGTCAGCGGCGGACGCCCTTCCGGGCCGGTCTCGATCACCGCGCCCATTTCACGCAGCGGCTTGGCCACGCGGTTCATCGGACGCTTGGACAGCGAGGCGTCGCCGGTCAGGGTGGTGTCGAACGGCTGCGCGGCGAGCAGGCCGGAGAGCAGGCGCATGGAGGTGCCGGAGTTACCCATGTACAGCGGGCCGGCCGGCGCCTTCAGGCCATTGAGGCCGACACCATGAATGGTCACCCGACCGTGGTGCGGGCCTTCGATCACCACGCCCATGTCGCGGAAGGCCTGCAGGGTGGCCAGGGCGTCTTCGCCTTCGAGGAAGCCCTCGACCTCGGTGGTGCCTTCGGCCAGCGAGCCGAGCATGATCGAGCGGTGCGAGATGGACTTGTCACCAGGGACGCGAATGCGTCCGGACAGGCTGCTACCGGGTTTTGCCAGGAAAATCAGATCGGTCGAGTGCATAGCGTCCACATAGGCCCTGCGGGCCAGAATTTTGCTGAAATGTTCGCGGGCCACACGGGCGCGGGTGAACACGCCCAGCAGTTGATGCCCATCCCCGGCGTCGACCGCGTCGCGCAGGGCGTCGAGGTCGTCGCGAAAGGTGTCCAGGGTGCGCAGCACGGCCTCGCGGTTGGCGAGGAAGATATCGTGCCACATCACCGGATCGCTGCCGGCGATCCGCGTGAAGTCGCGAAAGCCGCCGGCGGCGTAACGGAAAATCTCCAGGTTCTCGCTGCGCTTGGCCAGCGAGTCGACCAGAGTGAAGGCCAGCAGGTGCGGCAGGTGGCTGGTGGCGGCGAGCACCTGATCGTGGTGCTCCACCTCCATCGACTCGACATCCGCACCCAGCTCGCGCCACAGGCCTTCCACCAGCGCCAGGGCCGCCTCGTCGCTGTGCTCGCAAGGCGTCAGGATGACCTTGTGGCGGCGGAACAGCGTCGCCTTGGCCGCCTCCACCCCGCTCTGCTCGGAGCCGGCGATGGGATGGCCCGGCACCAGCCGCACCTTCTTGCCGGCGAAGGCCAAGCGCGCGGCGCGCAGCACATTGCCCTTGGCACTGCCGACGTCGGTCAGCACCGCATCGCCGAGATCGAGCTTGGCCAGCTCGGCCAGCAGCTTCTCCATGGCCAGGATAGGCACCGCCAGCTGGATCACATCGGCGCCCTGACAGGCGGCGGCCAGATCGGTCTCGCAGCGATCGACCACGCCCAGCTGCACCGCCAGGCGCCGCGACTCGGCATCCAGATCGACGCCCACCACCTCGCGGCACAGGCCACGCTCGCGCAGGCCCTTGGCGAAGGAGCCGCCAATCAGGCCGAGGCCGACCACCACCAGGCGGCCGATCTTAGAGGCGCTCGATTGCACTGCGGTGACAGTCACGCCGACAACACCTTGGCCAGGGCCTCGAGGAAGCGCGCGTTCTCCTGCGGCAGGCCGATGGATACGCGCAGGAAATGGGGCATGCGATAGCCGGCCATCGGCCGCACTATCACGCCCTCGCGCAGCAGCGCCTGGTTGATCGCCGCGGCGTCGCGACCGAAGTCGACGGCAATAAAGTTGCCTTTGCTGGGAATCCAGCTCAGACCCAGCGCGCGCAGGCCGTCCTGCAGCTGCTGCATGCCGGTGTCGTTGAGGCGACGGCTCTCGGCCAGGTACTCGGCATCGGCGAGCGCCGCGCAGGCGGCGGCCAGCGCGAGGCTGTTGACGTTGAACGGCTGGCGCACGCGGTTGAGCACATCGGCGATGGCCGGCGAGCTGATCGCATAGCCCACGCGCAACGCCGCCAGGCCATAGGCCTTGGAGAAGGTGCGTGAAACCAGCAAGTTCGGGTAGCGGGCCAGGTAATCGAGGCCATCCGGCAGCTCATCGCCTTCGGCGTATTCGATATAGGCCTCGTCCAGCACCACCAGCACCGACTCCGGCACCTTGGCCAGGAAAGCCTCCAGCGCCGCCGGGCCGAACCAGGTGCCGGTCGGGTTGTTGGGGTTGGCGATGAACACCACGCGGGTATTGGCGTCGATGGCCGCGAGCATGGCGTCCAGGTCGTGGCCGTAGTCCCTGGCCGGCACCACCTTGCCCTGCGCACCGACCGCCTGGGTGGCGATGGGGTAGACGGCGAAGGCGTAGTCGCTGAACACGGCGTTAAGCCCCGGCGCCAGGTAGGCGCGGGCGACCAGCTCGAGAATGTCGTTGGAGCCGTTGCCCAGGGTGACCTGCGCCGCGCCCACGCCGTAGCGGGCGGCCAGCGCGGTCTTGAGGGTGAAGCCATTGCCATCCGGATAACGGGTCAGCTCGTCCAGTTCGGCACGGATCGCCGCCAGCACCTTGGCGCTGGGGCCGAGCGGGTTCTCGTTGCTGGCCAGCTTGACGATACCGGCCGGATCCAGACCCAGCTCGCGGGCCAGCTCGTCGACCGGCTTGCCCGGCACATAGGGGGACAGCTTCTGCACGCCCGGCTGGGCCAGGGCTAGGAAATCGCAACTCATCACAAACCTCATTGTCTCGACCGAGCGCCACAGGCCTCGCAGGAGCGACTTCAGTCGCGAACATCGCGGCCAAAGCCGCTCCTACGAGGGCGCGGGGTTACAGCACCGCCTTCGGATAGGAGCCCAGCACCTTGAGCGCCACGGCCTCCTGGCCGATCTTCTCCAGCACGTCCTTGATCAGCGGGTCGCGGTGGTGACCGACGAAATCGATGAAGAACACGTAGGTCCACTTGCCACTGCGCGAAGGACGAGTCTCGATGCGGGTCAGGTCGATGCCGTTATTGTGGAACGGCACCAGGAGCTCGTGCAGCGCACCCGGCTTGTTGCGCATGGAGACGATGATCGAGGTCTTGTCGTCGCCGGTCGGCGGCACTTCCTGGCTGCCGATGATGAGAAAGCGCGTGGAGTTGTCCGGACGGTCCTCGATCTTCTCGGCCAGCTTGGTCAGGCCATACAGATTGGCCGCCATGTCGCCGGCGATGGCCGCGCTGTTCCACTCGCTCTTGACCCGCTTGGCGGCGTCGGCGTTGCTGGAGACCGCCACGCGCTCGACATTCGGGTAGTGCGCATCCAGCCACTTGCGGCACTGCGCCAGGGACTGGGCGTGGGAATAGATACGGGTGATCTTGTCGGTCTTGGTGGTCTCGCCGACCAGCAGGTGATGGTGGATGCGCAGCTCGACTTCGCCGCAGATCACCATGTCGTGCTCGAGGAAACTGTCCAGGGTGTGGTTGATCGCACCCTCGGTGGAGTTCTCCACCGGCACCACGCCGAAGTTCACCGCACCGGCGGCCACTTCGCGGAACACCTCGTCGATGGCCGCCATCGGCACGCTGATCACCGCGTGACCGAAGTGCTTCATCGCCGCGGCCTGACTGAAGGTGCCTTCGGGACCGAGATAGGCGACTTTCAGCGGGTTCTCCAGGGCCAGGCAGGAGGACATGATCTCGCGGAACAGCCGCGCCATTTCCTCGTTGCCCAGCGGGCCCTGGTTGCGCTCCATGATGCGCTTGAGCACCTGGGCCTCGCGCTCGGGGCGGTAGAACACCGGCGACTCGCCTTCCTTGAGCTCCTTCATCTTCACCCGCGCCACTTCTTCGGCGCAGCGCGCGCGGTCGCTGATCAGCTCGAGGATGCGCTCGTCGAGGTTGTCGATGCGCAGGCGCAGGGCCTGCAGTTCCTGCTCGGACATCTCAGCCATGCTCCTTCTCGAACTCGGCCATATAGGCCACCAGCGCCTCGACCGCATCCATCCCGACCGCGTTGTAGATGGAGGCACGCATGCCGCCCACCGAGCGATGGCCCTTGAGATTGAGCAGGCCGCGCGCGTCGGCGCCGGCGAGGAAGACCTTGTCCAGCTTCTCGTCGGCCAGGCGGAACGGCACGTTCATCCAGGAACGGGCGTTGTGGGCGATGGGGTTGCTGTAGAAATCGCTGCCGTCGATGGCCTTGTACAGCAGGTCCTTCTTGGCGCGGTTGATACGCTCCATGGCCTCGACGCCGCCCTGCTCCTTGAGCCACTGGAACACCAGGCCGGACAGGTACCAGGAATAGGTGGCCGGGGTGTTGTACATCGAGCCGTTGTCGGCCGAGACCTTGTAGTCGAGCATGGTCGGGCAGCTGGAGCGGGCGCGGCCGAGCAGGTCCTCGCGCACTATCACCACCACCAGGCCACTGGGGCCGATGTTCTTCTGCGCGCCGGCGTAGATCAGACCGAACTGCGAGACGTCGAGCGGGCGCGAGAGGATGTCCGAGGACATGTCCGCCACCAGCGGGGTATCGCCGGTCTGCGGCACCCAGTCGAACTGCAGGCCGCCGATGGTCTCGTTGCTGCAGTAGTGCACGTAGGCGGCATCTTTCGACAGCTGCCAGTCGTTCTGCCCCGGGATGGCGAAGTAGTCGTGCGCCTTGGCGCTGGCGGCGACGTTGATGCGCCCGTAGCGACGCGCTTCCTCGATGGCCTTCTTCGACCAGATGCCGGTCTCGACGTAATCGGCCACGCCGTCTTCCGGCAGCAGGTTCAGCGGAATCTCGGCGAACTGCTGGCTGGCGCCGCCCTGAAGGAACAGCACCTTGTAGTCGTTGGGCACGGCGAGCAGGTCGCGCAGGTCCTGTTCGGCCTGGCTGGCGATGGCCACGTACTCGTCGCTGCGGTGGCTCATTTCCATCACCGACAGGCCCTTGCCCTGCCAGTCGAGCATCTCGGCCTGGGCGCGTTCCAGTACGGCGGTCGGCAGCGCGGCCGGGCCGGCGCAGAAGTTAAAAGCTCGCTTGCTCACGTCTGTCTCTCTCAGATTCACAGAACGCCACCACCAGGCGATGGCATGTCCACACTGTCACCGCGCCTGTGGGTGCGCTTCAGCGGCGACAATCGCGGCTAAAGCCCCCACGGAGCCCGACTTCACTCCTCGCTGCCGTCCTCGGCGTCGGCGACCGGCGCCTCGGCGGATTCGGCGACTTCGGCGCCCTCCTCGCCTTCGACCAGCTCCTCGTCCTCGACAACGGTCGGTTCCTGCACCCGCTCCAGGCCGACCAGGGTCTCGTCCTTGGCCAGCTTGATCAGGGTCACGCCCTGGGTGTTGCGGCCGGAGCTGGAGACCTCGTCGACGCGGGTACGCACCAGGGTACCTTGGTCGGAGATCAGCATGATTTCCTCGCCGTCCTGCACCTGGATGGCGCCGACCAGCTTGCCGTTACGCTCGTTGCTGACCATGGCGATCACGCCCTGGCCGCCGCGACCGCGACGGGGGAAGTCGCCCAGGTGGGTACGCTTGCCATAACCGCGCTCGGAGGCGGTGAGGATCTGCGCGCCGGCTTCGGGGATCAGCATGGAGATCAGACGCTGACCTTCCGGCAGGCGCATGCCGCGCACGCCACGGGAAATACGGCCCATGATACGCACGTGTTTTTCCTGGAAGCGGATGACCTTGCCGCCGTCGGAGAACAGCATGACTTCCTTGGCGCCGTCGGTGATGGCCGCGGCGATCAGGGTGTCGCCCTCCTCCAGCTTCAGCGCGATCAGACCGGCGCTGCGCGGACGGCTGAACTGCACCAGCGGGGTCTTCTTCACGGTACCGAAGGCGGTGGCCATAAAGATGTAGGCGCCGGTCGGCTCGTCGTTGGCCAGTTCGGTCTCGCCGTCTTCGGCCGGCTCGGCGGCAGGCGCTTCGGCCTCGACCACTTCGCCTTCGATCAGCACGCCTTCGTCGTCCAGGTCTTCGTCGGCGCCGGCGCTCTGCTGCAGGGCTTCCAGGTCGATCTGCAGCATCGCGGTGATGCGCTCGCCCTCGTCCAGCGGCAACAGGTTGACCAGCGGACGACCGCGCGCGGTACGCGACGCCTCGGGAATCTCGAAGGTGCGCAGCCAGTAGACCTTGCCCTTGCTGGAGAACAGCAGCAGGGTGGCGTGGCTGTTGGCGACCAGCAGGTGTTCGACGTAGTCCTCGTCCTTCACCCCGGTGGCCGACTTGCCCTTGCCGCCGCGGCGCTGCGCCTCGTAGGCGGCCAGCGGCTGGCTCTTGGCGTAGCCGCCGTGGGAGATGGTGACCACGCGCTCTTCTTCGGTGATCAGGTCGGCGATGGTCAGATCCATGCGCGAAGCGACGATTTCGGTACGGCGGGCGTCGCCGAACTCGGCCTTGACCTTCTCCAGCTCCTCGCGAATCACTTCCATCAGCCGCTCGGGGCTGGTCAGGATGTGGATCAGCTCGCCGATCAGCTGGAGGATTTCCTGGTACTCGGCCAGCAGCTTCTCATGCTCCAGGCCGGTCAGGCGGTGCAGGCGCAGCTCGAGGATGGCCTGGGCCTGCTCCGGCGACAGGTAGTACTTGCCGTCGCGCAGGCCGTATTGCGCATCCAGGCCTTCCGGGCGGCAGGAGTCGGCGCCGGCGCGCTCGACCATGGCCTCCACGGCAGACGATTCCCAAGCGGTGGCGATCAGGCGCTCCTTGGCTTCGGCCGGGGTCGGCGAGGCCTTGATCAGCTCGATCACCGGGTCGATGTTGGACAGGGCGACCGCCTGGCCTTCGAGGATATGACCGCGCTCGCGCGCCTTGCGCAGCTCGTAGACGGTACGCCGGGTCACCACTTCGCGGCGGTGACGGACGAACACCTCGAGCATGTCCTTGAGGTTCAGCGTCTTCGGCTGGCCGTCGACCAGCGCCACCACGTTGATGCCGAACACGCTCTGCATCTGGGTCTGGGCGTACAGGTTGTTCAGCACCACGTCCGGCACTTCGCCACGACGCAGCTCGATCACCACGCGCATGCCGTCCTTGTCGGACTCGTCGCGCAGCTCGGTGATGCCTTCGATCTTCTTCTCTTTGACCAGCTCGGCGATCTTCTCGATCAGACGCGCCTTGTTCAGCTGGTACGGCAGCTCGGTGACCACCAGCTGCTGGCGGCCGCCGACCTTGTCGATGTCCTCGACCTCGACGCGGGCGCGGATATAGATGCGCCCGCGACCGGTGCGATAGGCCTCGATGATACCGGCGCGGCCATTGATGATGCCGGCGGTGGGAAAGTCGGGACCCGGGATGTACTGCATCAGGTCGTCGACGGTCAGGTCGGCGTTGTCGATCAGCGCCAGGCAGCCGTCGATCACTTCACCGAGGTTGTGCGGCGGGATGTTGGTGGCCATGCCCACGGCGATACCGGACGAGCCATTGACCAGCAGATTCGGCACCTTGGTCGGCATCACCGCCGGAATCTGTTCGGTGCCGTCGTAGTTGGGCACCCAATCGACGGTTTCCTTGTCCAGGTCGGCCAGCAGCTCGTGCGCCAGCTTGGCCATGCGCACCTCGGTGTAACGCATGGCCGCGGCGTTGTCGCCGTCCACCGAACCGAAGTTGCCCTGGCCGTCCACCAGCATGTAGCGCAGGGAGAAGTCCTGGGCCATGCGCACGATGGTGTCGTACACGGCGGTGTCGCCGTGCGGGTGGTACTTACCGATCACGTCACCGACCACACGGGCGGACTTCTTGTACGGCTTGTTCCAGTCGTTACCCAGCTCGCTCATCGCGAACAGCACGCGACGGTGCACCGGCTTCAAGCCGTCGCGCGCGTCCGGCAGTGCACGCCCGACGATCACGCTCATCGCGTAGTCGAGGTAGGACTGTTTCAGCTCGTCTTCGATATTGACCGGGAGGATTTCTTTGGCCAGTTCGCCCATGAGAAGCCTGGTTCCTTTTTCTGGTGAAACTCCGCGTCATTCTTCCTGAACGCCATGGAGTACGTCGCCATGGCCTCAGGCCATCAGCGACTCACGACAAATCAACGAGTTATGCCACGATTCGATGCAGTGAAGGCGGCCGCTAGCAGCCCCCTTGAAAACTGCCGGAGATTACCACAAAGCGTGCCGCACACCTACCCCGGAACCGGCCCAGGGCGGGACGAGAGGACGGCGGGCCAGCCCACCGCGAATGGCGAGGGTCGAGCGCCGATGGACGCCGCGAACGACACCGCCTCAACTTGTGCGAAGCCACACAGCCAGCTCAGTGCAGACGCTTGCGACACATCAACTGGGCCATCTTGGCGCTGTCCGGGCGCTCGACCACACCCTTCTCGGTCACGATGTAATCGATCAGATCGGCAGGCGTCACGTCGAACACCGGATTGACCACCGCCACCTCCGCCGCCACCCGCTGCCCGGCGACCTCCAGCAGCTCGGCGCCGTCACGCTCCTCCAGGACGATGTCCTCGCCGCTTTCCAGCGCCATGTCGATGGTCGAGCTGGGCGCCACCACCATGAAGCGCACGCCGTGGTGCATGGCGTTGACCGCCAGCTGATAGGTGCCGATCTTGTTGGCCACGTCGCCGTTGGCGGTGATGCGGTCGGCGCCGACTATCACCCAGCTGATGCCCTTGGTCTTCATCAGGTGCGCCGCCGCGGTGGGCAGCGCGCAGAGCGTCAACCAGGAAACGGTCAGCGGCCGCGCCCTGGTCGAGACCCAGGTCGGCGCCATCCAGCGTCTGGCCGGCGAGATCGACCAGTCGGTGGCGG
>NZ_AVOF01000461.1:0-2043 GCF_000465935.2 Pseudomonas sp. EGD-AK9 | reverse complement strand
AGGGCCAGCGGCTCGTCGCCGTCGACCGGTACCGCGCTCGGCTGGCTGCGCTGGCTCAGGCCGCGCACCGCAGGACGTACCACCAGCAGCAACAGCAGCAGGCTGATCAGGGCAAACACGCCGAGCTTGGCCAGCTCGTGCACCTTGGAGTTTTCCCACCAGGGCAACGGCTCGCCCTGCGCCGCATCGGCGCTGGCGGTGGTGAAGGGGAAGACGCTGAGGGTCAGCAGGTCGCCGCGCGCCTGGTTGAAGCCCACCGCGCTCTTGACCATGGCCGCCAGCTCGGCGCGTGCCTCGTCCGTCCAGCCGCCTTCCGGCGCCGCCGCAGCATTGAGCACCACGGCGATGCTCTGCTGACGCAGGCTGAACGGCGCGTGCCTGACGTGGGTGACGCTCTGGTCGTAATCGAGCTGGCGGTTGGACTCCTTGCGCAGCGAGGTGGCGGCCTGGCTGGCCGCCTCGCCTTCGGCCGGCGGCTGCTCTTCGGCCGGCTCGGGCGCAGGCTGCGGCGGACGGTTGGCCAGCGAGCCAGGCACGCCGAGGGCCAGCTGATCGAGCACGCTCTCGTCGCGCAGCACTTCGTTGCGCAGCCGCGGCGTCTCGCCGTAGGCCTGGAAGGTTTCTTCCTTCTGGCTGAAATCGATATCGGCGGCCACGCTGATGCGGAAGTTGCCACCGCCGAGCACCGGCGCCAGCACCGCCTCGGCATTGGCCACCGCCTTGTGCTGGTAGTCGTCGACCACCTGCCAGTTTTGCGCCGGCCCGCCCCAGCCGTCGAGGCCGCGCGACAGCAGCGCGCCGTACTGGTCGACCACCTGCACGCTGGCGGCATCGAGCTGCGGCACGCTGCCGGCCACCAGGTTGACGATGGCGCTGACCTGCTCCGGCGCCAGCTTGTAACCGGGCGCCAGCTGCAGCATCACCGAGGCCTTGCCCGGTTCGCGCTTGCCGACCACGAAACTGCTGCTCTCCTGCAGCGCCAGGTGCACGCGGGCGCCCTCGACGCCCTTGAGCGCCATCACCGTGCGCGCCAGCTCGCCCTCCAGGCTGCGTTTGAGGCGCACGTCCTGGACGAACTGGCTGGTGCCCAGCGGCTCGTCCTTGTCGAACAGCTCGTAGCCGGCCGGCACCTTGACCTGCACGCCCTTGGCCGCCAGCAAGATGCGCGCGCGGCCGAGCTGATCCTCGCGCACCAGCACCTGGCCGCTCTGCGGATGCAGCCGGTAGGCGATGGCGTCGCCGTCGAGCACCTGCATCACCTCGGCGGCCGGATAGGCCTCGCCGGCGCCGTAGAGCGGGCGGAAGGCGCCCTGGTCGCGCCACAGGTAATACACCACGCCAACGGCCAGCAGCGCGGCGACCAGCGCCAGGGCAGCCAGGCTCAGGCGCGGGTCGAGTTTCAGGCCGCCTTCGGGCAGCTTGCTTTTCAGGGTCTGCAGCACGCGTCAGGCTCCCGGTCCGCTTACAGCGGCATCTTCATGATGTCGTCGAAGGCCGTGGCCAGCTTGTTGCGCACCTGCAGCAGGGCGCTGAAGGACACGCTGGCCTTCTGGCTCTCGATCATGGCGCCGACCAGATCGTCGCTCTGGCCGCTGTCGACCGCGGCCATGGCGGCACCGGAGTGGTGCTGCTGGGCGTCCACCGCGCGTATCGCGTCGTCGAAGGCGGCGGCGAAACCGGCCTCGCCGGGCTGCCCGGCGAAGACCTGCGCCGGCTGGATCGGCGCGGCTTCGCCGAGGTTCTTCAGCTGCTCCATGCGGCCCAGCAGGTCCTGCTGCACCTGGGTAATAGCGTTCATCCTGCGGTCTCCTAGACGGGAATCTGTACGCCCTGCTCGCGCATGGCGTTGAGGCGGTAGCGCAACGCGCGCGGGGTCATGCCGAGGCTCTCGGCGGCCTTGGTCTTGTGCCCGCCGAAACGGCGGATGGTGTCGATCACGTGCTGGTACTCGGCCCACTTGCCGCTGGCGCGCAGCGCCGCCTTGCCGCCCTCCAGCAGCTGCGGCTGCAGGCGTGGCGCCGGCTCGGCAGGCGTGCTCGGCGG
>NZ_AVOF01000460.1:0-2047 GCF_000465935.2 Pseudomonas sp. EGD-AK9 | reverse complement strand
GCTCAAGGGACCGGCAGGCTGACCGCCAGCGCCTCGCCGGCCGCGCCCTTGCCGCTGGGGAAGTCGAACAGCTGCCAGGCGAAGTAGCCGCCGCGGAAATAGAACACCCGACTGAAGCCCCAGGCCACCGCCTGTTGCACCGCCTGCGCGCTTTGCGGGCAGACCTCGCTGTCGCAGTAGATCACCAGCGGCAGCTCGCGCGGCCAGTGCCCCTGCTGCAGCCCGGCGAAGCGCCCGGCCAGGTCCATGTGCAGGGCACCGTGGACATGGCCCCAGCCCCATTCGCGCGACGGACGCACGTCGATGAACAGCGCGCCGTGGTCGTACAGGTGCTTGGCCTGCAGCACGTTGACCGTGATCGCGCCGCGTACCTCCAGCGGCGCGTCCTGGGCGGCGAGCGGCAGGCACAGCAGCCAGCCGACCAACAGCAGAATCAGGCGATGCATGACGAACACCCCGCGGCGATGCCTACAGCATCAGCTTAGGCGTGGCCAGGGGGCGTACTAGGATTGATTGGCGAAGATCGGACGAGCTTTTAAGAACGCCGACGACTATGCGTCGGTTATTGCGCCTTGGACTGGTGCAGGCGGCTGATCAGTTCGGCCTCGGCCTGGCTCAGGCCGCAGGACTGGGTCAGATCCTCGACGCTGGCGCCCATGCCGACCAGGCGCGCGGCCTGGGTGAAGGACAGGCTGCTGGGGTCGCGCTGCTCGATCTGGCTGAGCTTGTCCGGCAGCGGCGCCACCACCCGGCGCAGCTCGTGCAACTCCTCGCCCATGCGGATGCTGCCAGTCAGGTAGGCATCCAGGCGTTTGCCGAGTTCCTTGATCCGCGCGTCGCGCACGGCATCGCACTTGGCCTGCTCCGCCAGCATGCGCTGCTGGTTGCGGTACAGGCCATGGCAGGCGATGCCCAGCGCCACGCAGAGCAGCGCCAGGGCGATCAGGGCGGCTTCGAGCACTAGATACTCTCCAGCTCCGACCACTCTTCCTCGGTCATCATCTTGTCCAGCTCGACTAGGATCAGCAGCTCGCCGTTCTTGTTGCACACGCCCTGGATGAACTTGGCCGACTCGTCGTTGCCCACGTTCGGCGCGGTCTCGATCTCCGACTGGCGCAGGTAGACCACCTCGGCCACGCTGTCGACCAGGATGCCCACCACCTGCTTGTCCGCCTCGATGATGACGATGCGGGTGTTGTCGGTGACCGGCGCCGAGCCCAGGCCGAAGCGCTGGCGGGTGTCGATCACGGTGACCACATTGCCGCGCAGGTTGATGATGCCCAGCACGTAGCTCGGCGCCCCCGGCACCGGGGCGATCTCGGTGTAGCGCAGCACTTCCTGCACCTGCATCACGTTGATGCCATAGGTCTCGTTGTCCAGGCGAAAGGTCACCCACTGCAGAATCGGATCTTCGGCACCCTGTGCAGAACTTTTCTTCATGTCCCTAGCCTCGTCAAAAACCGCTCGCTGCGGCATGCGCGGGTCGACCCGCTTGTCATCAACTTTAGAGCCCGGCGCACGCGCGGGCCCGCCAATTCTCAGTGCAGCTTGCCGGCGGCGAGGCGCTTGGCGCCGCCGCTGGCGATCAATTCGGCGAGTGCCGCCACGTCGAGCAACGCGCACATGTGCTCGATCACCGTACCGGCCAGCCAGGGCCGCTGGGTGCGCTGGCTGCGCCACTTGACCTCGGCCGGGTCGAGACGGATCGAGCGGCTGACCTGATGCACCGCCAGCCCCCATTCATAGCCCTGCACCGAGATCACGTACTGCAGGCCCTCGCGGAAATCCTCGCGGTAGCGATCGGGCATCACCCAGCGTGCGGTGTCCAGCACCTTGAGGTTGCCCGCCTGGCTCGGCAGGATGCCGAGGAACCAGTCCGGCTGGCCGAACAGCGGCGTCAGCTCCTGCCCCCCCAGCGGATAGATCGAGCCCAGGCAGATCAGCGGCACGGCCAGGGTCAGGCCGGCGACATCGAACAGCAGGCACTCGAACGGCTCCTCGGCCCAGCTCGGCCGCCCCTCCAGCTGCAGCGCGGCCGGCTGTGCCG
>NZ_AVOF01000459.1:0-2050 GCF_000465935.2 Pseudomonas sp. EGD-AK9 | reverse complement strand
GGGCGGCGTTGATCTGCTCCAGCAATTTCTGCCCCTCGGCCTGCCAGTCGCCCAGACGGCCGCTGAGCAGCGGTCGCGCCAGGACGATGCGCCAGTCGCGCTCGGCGCGGCTGACGCCGATATCGACGAACTGCGGGTCGAGCAGCACTCGGCAGAAACTTTCCGCCAGCGCCTGCATCGCCGCCTGCGCATCGCGCGGGCCGGACAGGCTGATGGCCTGCACGTTGACCAGCGGATAGCCCGCCGCACTCAAGGCCTGCTGCAGATCACCGGTGCCGGCCGCCGGCAGCAGCAGACGCGCATCGCTGGCCAGCGGCGGCAACGGCTCGGAGGCGTGCACGCCGCAGCGCTGCACCTCGCCGCGATAGGCGTTGATCGCCTCGACCAGCGCACCCTCCTCGGCCGCCTGCGCCGCCGCGGCGAGCAGGCCCAGTGCCAGAACCAGTGCAGAAAGGGACAAGCGCATGGAACTCTCCTTAACAAGCCGACGGCACAGATGATGCGCGATTACCGCCGTCCAGGCCTACCCCCCCGGCGGCGGCGCAGCGCGCTTATCGGCCGCCCCATTACCCTGCGCCGCCAGGGGGCGTATGGTGATAGTCCCATCCCTCACGGAGGAACCGCCATGTTCAAGGTAACCCGCAACGGCGACCAGCGCCTCGATGTGGACTTCGCCGGCAAACTGGACAGCGACGCCATGCGCGCCGCCCTCGACGAGCTGACCCAGGCCGCCGAAGGTATCGAGCACGGGCGCATGCTCTATCGCATCGGCAACTTCGAGTGGCCGACCCTGGGCGCGGTGGGCGTCGAGCTGGCGCGCATCCCGCAGCTGCTGCGCTTTATCCGCCAGTTCGACCGCGTGGCGGTGGTGGCCGATCAGCAGTGGCTGCGTACCGCCAGCCAAATGGAAGGCGCGCTGATTCCCGGCCTGACGATCAAGGCATTCGACTCGATCCGCGAGGCGGAAGCCGAGGCCTGGCTGCAGCAGTGAAGGCGTCGCGCTGCCGGAGGCGATCCGGCAGCGCGGGCCGCGGCGGCATCAGCCGAGCTGGTCGACCATCACCGCGTTGCTGTAGACCAGGCTGCCGTCGCTGGCGCGGTGGCCGACCAGGTGGAACTGGCCGCGACGGTCTTCGCCACTGAGGTAGACCCGCCACTGGCAATCGGACAGCGGGCCGCATTCGGCCGGGGTGACCAGCTCCATCGCCGCCATGTCGGCATCGACCATCATGTCCTTGCCGCCGCTCTTCTGCAGCTCTTCCTCGGCGCGTTCCAGGCGTAGGTGATCGGCCTCGCTGACGCGGAAGTGAAAGGTGCCGATGGGCGTGGATTTCTGCTCACCGTTGCCCTTACGCCAGCCTTCGATGGTCAAGGTATTCATATCCGGACCTCCTGAAAGTGGGTGCCACAAGCCCGCCGCCCGCGACTAGGCCATTGGACAACAGTTTAGTCGACAGGCTGCAGACACAGGACAGGCGGCAGCGGCGTTTGCTTGGCCGGTCGATTCGGTTAGGCTCTGCCCCTCAATCAAACGGAGGTATTCCCATGGCCCGCGCCACTGCCCGTCACATCCTGGTTGCCAGCGAAGACAAGTGCAACGAACTGAAAACCGCCATCGAAGGCGGCGCCGACTTCGCCCAGCTGGCGAAGGACAACTCCACCTGCCCGTCCGGCCGCAACGGCGGCGACCTGGGCTCCTTCGGCCCTGGCCAGATGGTCAAGGAATTCGACACCGTGGTGTTCAGCGCGCCGGTCGGCGTGGTCCAGGGCCCGGTGAAGACCCAATTCGGTTACCACCTGCTGGAAGTCACCAGCCGCCAGGACTGATCCGCGCGGCGCTGGCGTCGGCGCCCGGCCGACGCCGTCACTCCAGCCCCGCCGCCCCCTGCGCCCGCCACAGGCGCAGCCGATCCAGCAGCTTGCCGCCCCACACATTGATCAGCAGCCCGCCCATCACCAGCGACGCGCCGACCAGTTGCAGCGCGCCCAGGCGTTCGCCCAGCAGCAGGTCATAGTCGCAAGCAGCGGTCAAACGGCGCACCCGCCTCGC
>NZ_AVOF01000458.1:0-2052 GCF_000465935.2 Pseudomonas sp. EGD-AK9 | reverse complement strand
GCATCGACGCGCCCTCGCCCTTCGGCCGCCGCCACCTGGCCCCGGCCATCGCCGAGTTTCTCGGCGCCAACCCCGGGCTGGACGTGCAGCTGCGCCTGATCGACAGCTTCACCGACCTGCACGGCGAACACCTCGGCGAAGTGGACATAGTCGTGCGCATCGGCCCGCTGCCGGACAGTCGCCTGGTCGCCACGCCGCTGGCCTCGATGACCCGCATCCTCTGCGCCAGCCCGGACTACCTGCGCCGCCGCGGCATTCCGCGCAGCCCGTTGGAGCTGGAGCAGCACGACGGCCTCGACTGGGACAGCCTGGCGCCGCCCTACGCCTGGCGCTTCGAGGCGGACGGCAAGCTGCAGCTGTGCAAGCCCAAACGCCTGCGCCTGACCACCAACAACGCCGAAACCCTGCTGTTCAGCGCCCTCGCCGGCCTGGGCATCGCCCACCTGCCGACCTGGCTGAGCAGCGAGCACCTGCAGCGCGGCGAACTGCTGCCGCTGTTCTGCGAGGCCGGCCTGCCGCCGGCAGAGCCGGTGAGCATCTACGCCCTGCGCCTGGAGCGCGAAGCCAGCCCGCGCACGCGCCTGCTGCTGAGCTTTCTCAAGCAGCGCTTCGGCTTCCCGCCGCCCTGGGACCAGGCCCTGCAGGCCGGCCTGGCGACGCCGCAGCAATAGCACGGGAAACCATGGGAGGGGCGTTAGCCGCGACAAAGCCGGAGCCTTGCCGCCGGCAGAGCCCGAATCCCGGGCACAAAAAACCCGGCGCCAAGGCCGGGTTTTGTCTGACGCGCAGGCTTAGGCTTGCGGCGCCTGGGTGCGGCCCTTGTAGGAACCGTCACGGGTGTCGATCTCGATCCAGTCGTCGATGCCGACGAACTCGGCGACCTTGATCTCGGTGCCGTTGCGCAGCTTGGCCGGCTTCATCACCTTGCCGGAGGTGTCGCCACGGGCAGCGTTCTCGGTGTAGACCACCTGACGCACGATGGTGGTCGGCAGGTCGACGGAGATCACCTTGCCTTCGAAGAACACGGCTTCGCAGACGTCGGTCATGCCTTCTTCGATGAACGGCAGGACGCTTTCCAGGTCTTCGGCGCGCAGTTCGTAGGAGTTGTACTCAGGATCCATGAACACGTAGTCCTCACCGCTGATATAGGACAGGGTCACTTCCTTGCGCTCGAGGATCACCGGCTCCATCTTGTCGTCGGCCTTGTACACGGTCTCGGTCTTGGAGCCGTTGAGCAGGTTCTTCAGCTTCATCTTGACGATGGCGCTGTTACGGCCGGACTTGGTGAACTCGGCCTTCTGGATCAGCCACGGCTGGCCGTCGATCAGGGCCACGCTGTTGGGCTTCATTTCTTGTGCGGTTTTCATACGAATATCCGAAATATGCGGGAGGTACAGAAATCTAGGCCGCGTATGATAGCCAATTTCGGTAAAACTGTTCCAGCGCCGTGGCAAGGTCCGGCCGAGCGGCCTGCTCAACGCACCAGCGCTCGGCGTGCGCCGCCAGCTCCGGCCAGACCGGCAACAGCCTGTCCCAGGCCTCGCCCATGCCCTTGCCGGCGTTCCAAGCGCGGCACAATTCGCCCAGGGCTGCGGCCGCCGCGGGCGACAGTTCGGCGCCGTACAGCGCCAGAAAAGCTTCCAGCTTGTCCCAGTGGGCGCCCTCCTCCTGCTGATAGATGTGCCAGAGCAGCGGTCGCCCGGCCCACTGCGCGCGGACGAAGGAATCCTCGCCGCGCACCGCATTGAGGTCGCAGCACCAGAGCAAGCGGTCGTAGTCGTCCTGCGCCATGAACGGCAGCACCTGGATCTGCAGGCTGCCGCGCTGCCGACGGTCGCCGGGGGCCAGCCCGTCCTCGCCGAGCCAGGCCTGCATGTCGCCGAGGATCTTGCCCTGCGGCACCAGCAGCTGACTGGCCTGGCGCTCGTCCGCCAGCGCCTGCAGCCAGTCCGCCAGCCCCGGGTTCTCGTAGGCGAACAGCGAGATCAGCCGCGCGCCGGCCTGGCGCGTCACGCCGAGGCGCTGCAGAAAGACCTGCTGCGCCGCCGCATC
>NZ_AVOF01000457.1:0-2069 GCF_000465935.2 Pseudomonas sp. EGD-AK9 | reverse complement strand
GCATCCGCGCTTCGTCGCGCGTCTGGCCGAGCTGGACGTGCCGCCGCCCGGTCTGCCGCGGCGGATCACGGTGTTCGGTATCTCCTCGCTGCCGGCCCAGGTGCTGGAGGCGCTGGCGGCCATGGCGCGCTTCAGCCAGGTGATGCTCTACGTGCACAACCCCTGCCAGCACCATTGGGGCGACATAGTCGAGGACAAGGATCTGCTGCGCCACGAGTACCGCCGCCAGCAACGCAAGGGCAAGCCGGCCGGGCAGATCGGCTTGTTCGAGCAGGAGGAGATGCACCAGCACGCTCAGTCGCTGCTAGCCGCCTGGGGCAAGCAGGGTCGCGACTACATCAACCTGCTCGATCAGTACGACGAGCCGCAGCGCTACCGCGAGGCGTTCGAGCGCATCGACCTGTTCAGTCCGGCGCGCGAGGACAGCCTGCTGGGCCAGCTGCAGAACGACATTCTCGACCTGCGCCCGCTGGCGGAAACCCGCACCACCTGGCCAGCGTTCGACCCGGCGCGGGATCGCTCGCTGCGCTTTCACGTCGCCCACGGCGCCCAGCGCGAGGTGGAGGTGCTGCACGACCAGTTGCTGGCTTGCTTCAGCGAGGACCCCACGCTGCGCCCGCGCGACGTGATCGTCATGGTGCCGGACGTGAACACCTACGCGCCGCACATCCAGGCGGTGTTCGGCCAGTTCGCCAGCGACGATCCGCGGCACATTCCCTTCACCCTGGCGGACCAGGGCCTGCGCGGCAAGGAGCCGCTGCTGATCGCCCTGGAACACCTGCTGCGGTTGCCGGACAGCCGCTTCAGCGTCAGCGAGGTGCTCGACCTGCTGGATGTCGCCTCCCTGCGTGCGCGCTTCGGCATCGCGGAAGAGGAGCTGCCCACCCTGCGTCGCTGGCTGGAAGGCGCCGGCATCCGCTGGGGCCTGGATGCCCGCCAGCGCGAATCCCTGGGCCTGGGTACGGGCCTGGAGCAGAACACCTGGCGCTTCGGCCTGCGCCGCATGCTGCTGGGCTACGCGGTGGGCGGGGCGGGAGCCTATGCCGGCATCGAGCCCTATGACGAGATCGGCGGCCTCGACGCCGCCCTGATCGGCCCGCTGACCCGCCTGCTGGAAGCCCTCGAGCGCCAGCTGGAAGCCCTGCGCGAGCCGGCCAGCCCGGCGAACTGGGGCGCGCGTTTGCGCGATCTGCTGGAGGGGTTCTTCCTGCCCCAGGACGACCGCGAGGAGGTGCTGCGCACTCAGCTGCTGGACGCCCTCGACGCCTGGCTGGCGCTGTGCGAAACCGGCGGCCTGGCAGAGCCGCTGCCGTTGCCGGTGGTGCGCGAAGCCTGGCTCGGCGATCTCGATCAGGGCCGCCTCAGCCAGCGATTTCTTGCCGGCGCGGTGAACTTCTGCACCCTGATGCCGATGCGCGCCATTCCCTTCCGTCACGTCTGCCTGCTCGGCATGAACGACGGCGACTACCCGCGCAGCCAGGCGCCGCTGGACTTCGACCTGATGGCCGGCGACTACCGCCCCGGCGACCGCTCGCGTCGCGAGGACGACCGCTACCTGCTGCTGGAGGCGCTGCTGGCGGCGCGCGAGCGCCTTTATATCAGCTGGGTGGGCCGCAGCATCCGCGACAACAGCGAGCGCCCGCCGTCGGTGCTGGTCGGCCAGCTGCGCGATCATCTCGGCGCCGCCTGGAGCCTGGCCGGCGGCGGCGACCTGCTGCCTGCGCTGACCACCGAACACCCGTTGCAGCCTTTCAGTCGTCGCTACTTCGGCGCCGAGCCGGGGCTGTTCAGTTACGTCCATGAATGGGCCGCGCTGCATGGCCAGGCCGCGTCCGCCGCGGCCCAGGGGGCGTTGCCGACCTGGGAAGACGGCCAGCAGATCGGCCCCGAACTGTTGCAGAGTTTCCTTCGCGATCCGGTGAAGTGCTTCTTCACCCGCCGCCTCAAGGTGTTCCTCGATGAAGAGGAGCAGGCCCGGCTGGACAGCGAACCCTTCGCCCTCGACGCGCTGGAACGCTACCAGCTGCAGGAGCGCTTGCTGAAGGCCGCCGTACTGACCGCGGACGGCG
>NZ_AVOF01000456.1:0-2093 GCF_000465935.2 Pseudomonas sp. EGD-AK9 | reverse complement strand
GCACGCCGACGAACTTGGCCTCCTGCACGCCCTTGCCCTGGCGGCCGAGGCCGCGGATCGAGCCGGTGGCCTCGGCATGGGCGATGACCCCGGCGAGCTGGGCGCTCATGGTGACCAGGAAGGCTTCCTCGCCCTCGTCGAACTGGCGGCGCTCCTTCTGCTGCACCACCAGCACGCCCATCACCCGCCGGTGGTGGATGATCGGCGCGCCGAGGAAGGAGGCGTAGCGCTCCTCGCCGGTCTCGGCGAAGTAGCGGTAGCGCGGGTGGTCGGCGGCGTTTTCCAGGTTCAGCGGCTCCTCGCGGGTGCCGACCAGGCCGACCAGACCTTCGTTGGGGGCCATGCTGACCTTGCCGATGGAGCGCTTGTTGAGGCCCTCGGTGGCCATCAGCACGAAGCGGTTGGTTTCCGGATCGAGCAGGTAGACCGAGCAGACCTGGCTGCCCATGGCCTCCTTGACCCGCTGCACGATGATCGACAACGCCGCCTTGAGGTCCTTGGCGGCGTTGACTTCCTGGACGATCTTGCGCAGGACGTTGAGCATGTGCAGTTTCGCTTCCTGGTCAGTCGCGCACGATCAGGCGCGGGGCGAGTTCCTTGAGGGCGCGGCGGTACACCTCGCGCTTGAATGTGACCACCTGACCCAGCGGATACCAGTAACTGACCCAGCGCCAGCCGTCGAACTCGGGCTTGCCGGTCAGGTCCATGCGCACCCGCTCTTCGGCGCCGGTCAGGCGCAGCAGGAACCACTTCTGCTTCTGGCCGATGCACAGCGGCTGGCTGTGGGTGCGCACCAGGCGCTGCGGCAGACGATAACGCAACCAGCCGCGGGTGCAGGCGAGGATCTTCACATCCTGCTCCTCGAGGCCGACTTCTTCGTTGAGTTCGCGGTACAGCGCCTCTTCCGGCGATTCGCGGTCGTTGATCCCGCCCTGGGGAAACTGCCAAGCATCCTGGTTGATGCGCCGCGCCCAGAGCACCTGGCCGACATCATTGGTCAGGATGATGCCGACATTCGGGCGGAAACCATCAGAATCGATCACGGCAAGCAACCTCGTACGCGCAAGTTCCGGCATTGTTCCACAAAGCCGGCGACAGCGGCAACGCGGCCTGCGGCGCGGTAGGAAAGGTCGTCTAAAGCGGCTATTCTGGCGCGCCCAACCGGTTTCCCACGAAGGTACTCAAGGTGCGCCTGGCCCTATTCGATCTCGACAACACCCTGCTCGCCGGCGACAGCGATCACAGCTGGGGCGACTTCATCTGCCAGCGCGGCCTGGTCGACGCCGACGAATACCAGGCGCGCAACGATGCCTTCTATGCCGACTACTGCGCCGGCAAGCTGGACGTGGTGGCCTACCAGAACTTCAGCCAGGCGATTCTCGGTCGCACCGGCATGGAGCAGCTGGCGCAGTGGCACCGCGAGTTCATGGCCGAGGTGATCGAGCCGATCATCCTGGCCAAGGGCGAGGCGCTGCTGGAAGAACACCGCAAAGCCGGCGACAAGCTGGTGATCATCACCGCCACCAACCGTTTCGTCACCGCGCCCATCGCCGCGCGCCTCGGCGTCGAGACGCTGATCGCCACCGAATGCGGCATGCAAGGCGGCCGTTACACCGGGCAGATCGCCGGCGTGCCCTGCTACCAGCAGGGCAAGGTGACGCGGCTGCACGAGTGGCTGGCGCAGACCGGCCACAGCCTGGACGGCAGCTACTTCTACAGCGACTCGCGCAACGACCTGCCGCTGCTGGAAGTCGCCAGCCAGCCGGTGGCGGTGGACCCGGACGAGGTGCTGCGCGCCACCGCCGTCGAGCGCGGCTGGCCGGTGATTTCGCTGCGTTGAATCCAGCGCTTCGCGGCTGCAGCCGCTCCTACGCGCCGCGCGTAAGGCCCTGTAGCCGGGTGCAATCCGGGAAACCGATGCCCCGGATTGCCCCGGGCTACGCCCATGCGCACCGGGCGCATGCAGAGGCGGCGCCCGCGACGCAGCCTACGCCGGCTTGGCGCCCATCAAGGCCATGATGGCGATCAACAGCACCAGGATCAGCGCCGCGTAGATCAGGCACAGGCGCCCCAGCGCGGTCGGCGCCGGGGCG
>NZ_AVOF01000455.1:0-2102 GCF_000465935.2 Pseudomonas sp. EGD-AK9 | reverse complement strand
CCCGAACCGCCGCTCGAGCCGGTTGTGGCCGAGGCCGCCACCACCGAGCAGGCGCCAGAGGCGGAGCTGGACTGGACGCTGGAGCCGGAAATCGAGGCGCCGCCACAACCCGCCGAAGCGCCAGCGCCGACGCCCGTGGCTGCGCAGGTCGCCCAGGAGCCGCCTCCGGTGCCCCAGGCCGGCCCCTGGAAACCCCGCGAGCCGCGTGAGCCCAACCTGCTCGAACGCGGCTTCGCCGCCGCCAAGGCCTGGCTGCTGGGCGGCAACACCGTATTGCGGGTCGGCGTGGTGCTGCTGTTCCTCGGCCTGGCCTTCCTCCTGCGCTACGCCACCGAAGGCGTCGAGGTACCCGTCGAGCTGCGCTATATGGGCGTGGCGGCCAGCGCGCTGGCCCTGCTCGGCCTGGGCTGGTGGCTGCGCCTGCGCAATCCCGGCTACGCCCTGGTGCTGCAGGGCACCGGCATCGCCGTGCTGTACCTGACGGTATTCGCCGCCATGCGCCTGCATCCATTGCTCGACCCCGGCATGGCGCTGGGGCTGCTGGTGGCGGTCACGCTGTGCTCGGCGATTCTGGCCGTGCGGCAGAACGCCCTCGGCCTGGCCGCCGCGGCGGCGCTCGGTGGTTTCGCCGCGCCTATCCTGACCTCCACCGGCAGCGGCAACCATGTCGCGCTGTTCTCCTATTTCGCCCTGCTCAATGCCGGCATCTTCGTCATCGCCTGGTTCAAGGCCTGGCGCCTGCTCAACCTGATCGGCTTCGTCGGCACCTTCGGCATCGGTTTCGCCTGGGGCCTGCGCTCCTATACGCCGGAGCTGTTGTGGAGCACCCAGCCGTTCCTGGTCCTGTTCTTTTTGATGTACCTGGCCATCGGCCTGCTGTTCGCCCGGCGCAAGCTGCGCGAGGCGAGCGACGCCCCCGAGGAACGCGACGCGCTGCTGCACTGGTCGGCGCGACGCGGCGACTATGTCGACGCCACCGCGCTGTTCGGCCCGCCGCTGATCGGCTTCGGCCTGCAGCTGGCGCTGGTGCGCCATATCGAGTTCGCCGCCGCGTTCAGCGCCCTCGGCCTGGGCCTGTTCTACCTGCTGCTGGCGCACCTGCTCAAGGCGCGTGCCGGGCATCGCGCGCTGCTGCTGGTGGAGACCTGCCTGGCGCTCGGTGTGGTGTTCGCCAGCCTGGCCATTCCCCTGGGCCTGGACGCGCGCTGGACCTCTGCGGCCTGGGCGGTGGAGGGCGCCGGTATCTTCTGGCTGGGGCTGCGCCAGGGGCGGCCGCTGGCCCGCGCCTTCGCCCTGCTGCTGCAACTCGGCGCGGCGCTGGCCTTCCTTCATGGCCTGGATGCCGGCTATGGCCGCCTGCTGGACGGTTCGCCGCTGGGCGCTTTGATGCTGGCTGCGGCGCTGCTGTTCAGCTACTGGCAGCTGCGCCGGGCACCGCAGGCCGCCAACCGCTGGGAAAACCGCCTGCTGCCCTGGCTGGGCGTCGCCGGGCTGGCCTTCGTCTACCTGATCGCGCCGCTGCTGCTGGCGGCGCCGGGTACCGCCATCGCCTGGGCGCTGGCGGGGCTGGCCACCCTGTTGGTGGGGCTGCGTATCGGTGCGCGCAGCTTCGTGTTCAGCGCCTTCGCCATTCAACTGCTGGGCGGTCTGCTGTTTGTCGGCCAGATGGCGCTGGATGCGGCCTTCGGTCGCGGTGGTTTCGCCGCCGGCTGGCTGGGTCTGCTGGCCGCCTCGCTGCTCGGCTTCGGCCTGATCGCCGGCATGCTGCTGGCGGCGCGCGATCCGCAGATCCGCGCCAGCCGCCGGCTGCTGACCGGGCTGTCGCTGGTGCTGCTGGCGGGGCTGGCATTCGTCAACCTGGCGGTGCTGTTCGTCCTGCCCTGGGTCGCCGCCGCGGCGGTGTGGGGCGGTACGGGCCTGCTGATCCTCTGGCTGGCGCTGTACCTGCAGCAGCGCGTGGCCTTCTACTTCAGCCTGGCGTTGCAGCTGTTCGCCGGCCTGGCCTTTCTCGCCGCCGGGCCGCTGCTGCTGGCGGGGCTGAGCAGCGCGGGGCTGACGCCGCTGGCGCATACCGGCTTCTGGACGCCGGCGGTGCTCGGCCT
>NZ_AVOF01000454.1:0-2114 GCF_000465935.2 Pseudomonas sp. EGD-AK9 | reverse complement strand
CGGCCAGATCGCCGGCCTGGCCCTGCAGGGCGCCGACCCAGCTGGCCAGGGCATAGACCAGCAGGGCCAGGCCGGCGATCTGGCCGAGCTTCTGCCGGTGGGTCTTGGGGCCGAACTCCAGGGCGCCGAGAAACACCGCCACGCCGCCGGCCAGCAGGCCCCACAGGGCCAGGCTGAGGCTGCCCGGCAGCACCCGTTCGAGCAGCCACACCGAGACCGCCAGCAGCAGCACGCCGAAGGCGTTGCGCACGCTGACCATCCAGGTGCCGCTCTTCGGCAGCAGGGCGCCGCCGCCGACGGCGAACAGCACCAGCGGCGCGCCCATGCCCAGGCCTAGGGCGAGCAGCTTGAGACCGCCGCCGAGGGCGTCGCCGCTGGCACTGATATAGAGCAGGGCGCCGGCCAGCGGCGCCGACACGCAGGGGCTGACCAGCAGGCTGGAGAGCACGCCGAGCAGGGCGGCATTGAGGTGCGAGCCGCCGTGGGTCTTGCCTGCCAGGCGGTCCAGCGGTTCGCTGATCACGCGCGGCAGACGCAGTTCGAACAGGCCGAACATGGCCAGGGCGAACAGCGCGAAGAAGGCGGCGAAGGGCACCAATACCCAGGCCGATTGCAGCCGCGCCTGCAGGTTGAGACCGGCGCCGAACAGGCCCATCAGGGTGCCGAGCAGGGCGAAGCAGGCGGCCATCGGCACCACGTAGGCCAGCGACAGGGTCAGGCTGCGCAGGCCGCCGAGCTGGCCGCGCAGCACCACGCCGGAGAGAATCGGCAGCATCGGCAGCACGCAGGGGGTGAAGGTCAGGGCCAGGCCGCCGAGGAAGAACAGCGCCAGCTCCTGCCAGTTCCAGCCCGCGGCCGGCGCGCTGGCGGGGCTGTCGGGTGCGGCAACGGCGGGCAGCTCGCCGATCTCGATGAATTCGGTTTCCGGCGGATAGCACAGGCCCTTGTCGGCGCAGCCCTGGTAGCCGACCTGCAGGCGCAGCGGGCGCTGCTCCGGGTTGGCCAGCGGCAGGCGGATATCCAGCACGCCGTAGTAGACCTCGACGTCGCCGAAGTACTCGTCGTGCTTGGCCTGGCCCGGCGGCAGTTCGGCCTGGCCGAGCGCGAGATCGCCTGGCTCGACGGCGAAGTTGAAGCGGTGGCGGTAGAGGTAATAGCCCTCGGCGGCGACGAAGCGCAGGGTCAGCGCCTCGGCGTCGCTGCTCACCAGGCTCAGCTTGAACGCTTCGCGCACCGGCAGAAAATCGCCGCTGTTGTTCAGCGTGGCGCCGATGGGCGCGGCGGCGGGGCGTTGATCGAACAGGCCGGCGGCGGCCGGGACGACGAGCAGCAACAGAAGCAGGGGCAACAGACGGCGCATGGTGGACTCGCACGACGGACTCGCCGGCATCATACCCAAGTTGGCGACCAGGCCCCAGGCGACGTGGTGGCGCAGGGTGTCAGCGGATGTTGCCGGGGGACCAGTGGCACGTCGGCGACTAGCCCAGCCCCAGCGCGTTCCAAACCTTGTGCGCGCTGTGATGCAGGATGCCGTGGCGGCGGGCCAGGACGGCGCGGTCCTTGGCGTAGCCGCCGCCGATCACGCCGAGCACCGGGATGTCGCGGCCCAGGCAGTGCTGCAGCACCGCCTCGTCGCGCGCGGCGATGCCGGCGTCGGTGAGCTGCAGATGGCCGAGGGCGTCGTCCCGGTGCACGTCGACGCCGGCGTCGTAGAGCACCAGGTCCGGCTGGTACAGCGGCAGCAGGTAGTTGAGGCTGTCGTCCACCACCCTGAGGTAGTCGGCGTCGCCCATGCCGCGCGGCAGGGGAATGTCCCAGTCGCTCTCGGCCTTGCGCGCCGGAAAGTTCTGCGCGCAGTGCAGCGACACGGTAACGGCGTCCGGCAACTCGGCCAGCAGCCGCGCGGTGCCGTCGCCCTGGTGCACGTCGCAGTCGAAGATCAGCACCCGCTGCACCCGCCCGGCTTCCAGCAGGTAGCGGGCGATCACCGCCAGGTCGTTGAAGATGCAGAAGCCGGAGGGGAAGTCGTAGTGGGCGTGGTGGGTGCCGCCGGCCAGGTGGCAGGCCAGGCCGTGTTGCAGCGCCAGCTCGGCGGTCAGCAGCGAGCCGCCCAC
>NZ_AVOF01000453.1:0-2142 GCF_000465935.2 Pseudomonas sp. EGD-AK9 | reverse complement strand
CGACGCTGGCACCGACGGGAGCGACGAAGGCGGACGGCACGGCCTCGGCAGCCGGCCAGCGCCAATACAGGGTGAGACCGCCGGCGAGCAGCGCCGCGGCCAGGCAGAGGCTCAGGGATCGGGACATGGGCAACTCGCTGCGGCGGGCCGGTGGGCCCGCCGCGGGTGGGAGGTCAGATGCCTTTGTTCTTCAGGCGGTTGGCGTGCTGGCGATACAGCGCTACCGGCTCGGTCCAGCCGCGGATGCCGAACAGGTGGTTGATCGCGTCGACGTGGTTCATGTTGTAACTGTCGCCCAGCACCTGGCCCAGGTAGGTGGCGCAGACGCCCACCAGGCCGTCGTTCTTCTCGCTGCCGAAGGCCAGGCCGGTGAAGGCCAGGAAGGGATCGGCGGCATCGAAGACGTTGGTGTAGGCGGCGTTGCCGGTCCAGGAGTAATAGCGAATGCTGTGTCCGCGCACGTTATGCACTTCCGTGGACTTGGCGCAGTAGCTACTGCTGTTCACGCCCCAGGGATGGCGGCCGTTGAGCGCGGTGGTGCCGGGGGTGGTCAGGGTGGCCAGGGCATTGAGGCCGTTCTGCGTGTTGCTGGCGCCGGACAGCAGGTTGATCAGCGAACCGAGCGCATTGGCGATGGCGTTGGCGCCGCCTTCGATGGCGCCGCCCGCCGGGATCACCCCGCGCACCACGTCGGCCACCTTGGAGCCCTTGTTGACGCCGTTGATCGAGGTCACCGAGGCCACCAGGTCGGGGCGCAGCGAGGCCGCCACCCGCGAGGTGGGCGAGCCCTGGCTGTGGCCGATGAGGTTGACCTTGCCGCCGCCGGCGGCGGCCCAGGGCACGATCTGCCGGGCCAGCTCGGCGCCGCGCTGTTCGCTGTCGTTGAACGCGGCGACGCTGGCGATATGCACCTTGGCGCCGTCGCGTT
Organism: Pseudomonas sp. EGD-AK9; assembly: GCF_000465935.2. Lineage (NCBI taxonomy): Bacteria > Pseudomonadati > Pseudomonadota > Gammaproteobacteria > Pseudomonadales > Pseudomonadaceae > Pseudomonas > Pseudomonas sp. EGD-AK9. Next base: position 1,214 of record NZ_AVOF01000453.1, on the reverse strand, counting down.
CGAGGTTCCAGGGGATGGTGTGGAAGTAGTTGACCAGCCCGCCGATGGTGTCGAAGCCGGTGATGCCGTGCACCAGCACGATCGGGTGCTTGGTCTGGGTGTAGTTGGCCTGGGCCTGGGCGGCGCCGAGCAGGGCCAGAGTGGCAAGGGCAGTGGTATAGACGCGACGCATGGGTGCCTCCGTTATTGTTCTTGTGGGCACGCCGGGGAACTGCGTCCGGCGCCGCGCCAGTCTAGGCAGGCAGCCGGGCACGGCCCATCGCCCAGATGGGTGAGAGGATGTGCATCGGGTCTCGTTTGCTAAGACGGCAGGCGGCGCGCCTGCCGCGGGCTCAGGGCTGCGAGGCGATGGCCCGCTCGACCGCCTCGATCAGCTGCGGATCGTCCGGCTTGGTCAGGCTGGAGAAGCTGGCGAGCACCTTGCCCTGGCGGTCGACCACGTACTTGGAAAAATTCCAGCGCGGCGCCTTGCTCTGCTCGGCCAGGCCCTTGAACAGCGCAATGGCCTCGGCACCGGTGACCACCTGAGGCTCGCTCATGGTGAAGGTCACACCATAGTTGACGTAGCAGACGGTGGCGGTCTTCTCGCTGTCGTCGGCTTCCTGACGGAAGTCGTCGGAGGGCACGCCGAGCACTTCCAGGCCCTGGCCCTTGTAGCGCTGATAGAGCGCCTCGAGGCCTTTGAACTGCGGGGTGAAGCCGCAGAAGCTGGCGGTGTTGACCACCAGCAGCGGTTTGCCGGCGAACTGGCACAGGTCGATGCTGTCCTTGGCCCGCAGGCGCGGCAGCTCGCCCTGCAGCAGGGCCGGACAGTCGGCGGCCAGCGCCGGCACGGCCAGGCCGGACAACAGGAGGGTACAGGCGAAGCGGCGCAGCGACATGGTGGTTTCCCTGAAGAGTCTGGTGCGGGCAGGTCGTTTAAAAACGTAGGCGAGGCAGGCAAGACAAGGCAAAAACAGCCGAAAAAGCGGAGTTTACAAACTGTAAATGAGCATTTTGAGGCTGTTTTTAACGCAGTATTGCCAACGCAGGTAGTTTTTCAACGGCTTGCTGTCCGGTCACGCTACTCGTCATGCGTGCCCAGGGCAACTCAGCAGAAGCTCATGCCCAGTTGCAGCAGCGCCAGGCCGCCCTGTCGCCAGCCCCACCAGGCCAGCGCCAGCAGCAGGCCCGCCGCCAGCAGCGCGGCGCCGATCAGCAGCGGCCGCGTGCTC
>NZ_AVOF01000452.1:0-2148 GCF_000465935.2 Pseudomonas sp. EGD-AK9 | reverse complement strand
GGCCAGCGGCGGCTGGTCGGGGCGGTTGAGCACCAGGCCCTTGCCGCCGACCTCCACCTGCCAGAACGGCTCGTTGCCGCTGGCACGCAGGGTCAGGCGCTTGAAGTTGAGGTCGTCGCAGCCATGGCCTTCGCCCTGGATGCGGTACAGCTGGCTGACCTCGAAACGACCGTCGCTGCCGTTGCCCTGGCTGCCGCCCAGCCGGCCGGCGAGGTCGGCGAACAGCGCAGCCTGGCCGTCGGCCAGCAATTCGGCGGCTGCGCGGGTGACGCCGGTGTTGCCGCTGTCGACCAGGGCGAAGCGGCGCTGCTCCTGGCAGGGGGTGAAGAACAGCTGGCCGCCCTGAGCCTGCAACTGGCCCTGCAGGCGCGTGGCCGGCGGCGGGCCTTCGGGTTTGCCGGTGTAGACCTGGCAGGCGGTGAGCAGGGGCAGCAGGGCGAAGCTGGCGAGCAGGGTGCGGGTGATCGACATGAAAGCCTCCGAACGGAAGCCGCCACCTTAGCCACAGGCGTGCGCCGGCTCAAGCCGTTTGCTTTTGACGGCGCGCGCGGGCTGCGGCCTAATGCGCCGGATCAGCCGTTGCCCCCGAGTTGGTTCTGCCATGTCCAGCCCCGCCATGCGCCCCAGCACCCTGCACCTGCCTCAGGGCGAGTGGGCGACGGTGCTCGACTGTCTGTGCGATCACTTTCCCGCCATCGACCGCGCCACCTGGCTGCAGCGCATGGCCCGCGGCCGGGTGCTGGATGCGGCAGGTGGGCCGCTGGGCCCGCAGCATCCCTATCGGGTCGGGCTCAAGGTGCGCTACTTCCGCGAGGTGGCGCAGGAGACGCCGATTCCCTTCGAGGCGCGCGTGCTGTGGCAGGACGCACAGCTGCTGGTGGCGGACAAGCCGCATTTCCTGCCGGTGATGCCGGCCGGCGAGTACGTCGAGCAGACCCTGCTGGCGCGGCTGGTCAGGCTGACCGGCAATGCCGAGCTGGTGCCGATCCATCGCATCGACCGCCTCACCGCCGGGCTGGTGCTGTTCTCGGTCGAGCCGAGCAGCCGCGGCCGCTACCAGGCGCTGTTTCGCCAGCGTGCGGTGGAGAAGCGCTACGAGGCCATAGCCCCGGCCTTGCCGCAGCTGCAGTTTCCCCATGTGCATCGCTCGCGCATGATCGAGGGCGAGCCGTTCTTTCGCATGCAGGAAGTGGCGGGCGAGGCCAACAGCGAGACGCGTATCGAGGTGCTGGAGCGCCGCGGCGCGCTGTGGCGCTACGGCCTGTCGCCGGTGACCGGGCGTAAGCACCAGCTGCGTGTGCACCTGGCCGGGCTCGGCGCGCCCATCGTCGGCGACGATTTCTATCCCGAGCTGCACGACAGCCGCGGCCAGCCGGACGACTACGCCAAGCCGCTCAAGCTGCTGGCGCGCGGCCTGCGCTTCGTCGACCCGCTCAGCGGGCAAGTACGTGAGTTCGAGAGCCAATTGCAGTTGCAGTGGTAGCCCTGGTGCGCAGGGCGCACCCTACGGAACGGTGTAGTCGTAGGGTGCGCCGTGCGCACCAGAAGCATCATAAAAAAAGCCCGCACAAGGCGGGCTAAGCGTGGCTCTTGCACCAGAGCTTGAATAAGGGCTCGGCGAGAAACATCACCAGAAACAGCCGCAGCACCTGCAGGGCGGTGACCAGTGCCACCGCCAGCTGCAGCGCCTCGGCGGTCAGGCACAGTTCGGTGATGCCTCCGGGCATCATGCCCAGCATCAGCGACAGGCGATCCTCGCCGGCCAGCCAGCCCAGCGCTTCGCCGAGCAGAGCGGCGGCGAGCATGGCCAGCAGGGTGAACAGCAGTACGCGGGCGAGAAAGCCCGGCGCGCTGCGAAAGAAGGCGCGGTCGAAGTGACAGCCCAGGGCGCAGCCGATCAGCCACTGGCCGAACTGACCGAAGCCCGGCGGCAGGCCCAGGTGCAGATCGAAGCTGGCGCTGGCCACGGCGCAGGCGGTCAGCGGGCCGAGCATCCAGGGGTTGGGCTGTTTCAGCCGCGTCCACAGCAGCGCCAGCACCGCGCCGGCGGCCAGCAGGACGAGCAGCCAGGCCCAGTCCACCTGTGCCGCCGGCGGGGCGTCGACGGCCGGCAGGCTCCAGGTGAACAGCGCTGGAATCAGCAGTACC
>NZ_AVOF01000451.1:0-18845 GCF_000465935.2 Pseudomonas sp. EGD-AK9 | reverse complement strand
CCTCAAGCAGCATTCCTACGGCGAGTACGTGTTCGATCACGCCTGGGCCGACGCCTGCCGCCGCGCCGGCATCGTCTATTACCCCAAGCTGCTCGGCGCGGTGCCCTTCTCCCCGGTCGGCGGCGCGCGCCTGCTCGGCGATCCGCAGGCCGCCGGGCAACTGCTCGACGCCCTGGCCGCTGGCCTGCCCGAAGAGGGCCTGTCGAGCCTGCACATCAACTTCACCGCACCGGCCTGCGACGCCCTGCTGCAGGGCCGCGCCGGCTGGCTGGAACGCCTCGGCTGCCAGTTCCACTGGACGAACCGCGGCTACCGCGACTTCCAGGACTTTCTCGAGGCGCTGAGTTCGCGCAAGCGCAAGCAGCTGCGCAAGGAGCGCGAGCAGGTGGCGGGGCAGGGCATCGACTTCGACTGGCGCCAGGGCGGTGAGCTGAGCGAGGCGGACTGGGACTTCGTCTACCAGTGCTACGCCAACACTTACCAGGTGCGCGGCCAGGCGCCGTACCTGACGCGCGCCTTCTTCAGCCTGCTGGCCGAACGCATGCCCGACGCCATCCGCGTGGTGCTGGCGCGCCGGCGCTCGCGTCCGGTGGCCATGGCCTTCAGCCTGCTCGGCGGCGGCTCGCTCTACGGCCGCTACTGGGGCTGCCTGGCCGAGTTCGACCGGCTGCATTTCGAGACCTGCTTCTACCAGGGCATGCAGCTGGCCATCGACCAGGGCCTGGCCCGTTTCGATGCCGGCGCGCAGGGCGAGCACAAGCTGATCCGCGGTTTCGAGCCGGTGATCACTCGCTCCTGGCATTACCTCTGCCATCCCGGCTTGCGCGCCGCGGTGGCGGATTTCCTCGCCCAGGAACGCCCCGGCGTGCTGGCCTACGCCGAGGACGCGCGGCGCTACCTGCCCTATCGCCAGGGCTGAGGGCGGTGGCGCTGGCCGGCTCGAACGGCCGTTCGCCGGAAGTTCCCCGGGCTGGAGCTTTCTGTAAAAACTCCAGAGCTTTTTGCAAGAAGCCCGCGCCGCTCTGCCACTAAATTCCGCCCTTCACTTTTCGTCACGACCGTTTTCCGGCCGCGCCCATTGGTCAGACCAGCGATGCTGAGCTAGACCGATAACAGTGGCCAGCACGGTGGTGGCGCGATTCGGTGGCCGCAGGCGTCAGCCAGGGAGGTCAGGGAGGGTGCCCAGGCACTTGCCGATGCAGTGACGATGCGGTGGAGATCCCACAGCGCCGGTTTCTGCCCTTGCCTGTGCCCGCCAATGCGCCGGTGCGACGAGTGACAGAGAGCGGAGCCCGGCACTCGCCACGAGCGGGTGCGTTTTGCCATTCAGGGCATGGGCGGTCGCCGATGCCCGATAACAACAAACGAGAGGGGAGCCCCCCAATGACAGCTAGTACTCCAATGCTCGTCACCTTCGTGGTGTACATCGCAGCCATGGTGCTGATCGGCCTGGTCGCCTATCTGCGCACCAAGAACCTTTCCGACTACATCCTCGGCGGCCGCAGCCTCGGCAGTTTCGTTACCGCGCTGTCCGCCGGTGCCTCCGACATGAGCGGCTGGCTGCTGATGGGCCTGCCGGGCGCCATCTTCATCGCCGGTATCTCGGAAAGCTGGATTGCCATCGGCCTGGTCATCGGTGCCTACCTCAACTGGCTGTTCGTCGCCGGCCGTCTGCGCGTGCAGACCGAGCACAACGGCAACGCCCTGACCCTGCCGGACTACTTCACCAACCGCTTCGAAGACAACAGCCGCATCCTGCGCATCTTCTCCGCCGTGGTGATCCTGGTGTTCTTCACCATCTACTGCGCCTCCGGCGTGGTCGCCGGTGCCCGTCTGTTCGAGAGCACCTTCGGCATGAGCTACGAGACCGCACTGTGGGCCGGCGCCGCCGCCACCATCGCCTACACCTTCATCGGCGGCTTCCTCGCGGTGAGCTGGACCGACACCGTGCAGGCCACGCTGATGATCTTCGCCCTGATCCTCACCCCGATCGTGGTGCTGATCGCCACCGGCGGCGCCGATGCGACCTTCGCCGCCATCGAGCTGAACGACGCCACCAACTTCGACATGCTCAAGGGCGCCACCTTCGTCGGCGTGATCTCGCTGATGGCCTGGGGCCTGGGTTACTTCGGCCAGCCGCACATCCTGGCGCGCTTCATGGCCGCCGAGTCGGTGAAGGCCATTCCGGCCGCGCGCCGCATCTCCATGACCTGGATGATCCTGACCCTGGCCGGTGCCGTGGCCGTCGGCTTCTTCGGCATTGCCTACTTCGCCGCCCACCCGGAACTGGCCGGCCCGGTTGCCGAGAACCCGGAGCGGGTGTTCATCGAGCTGTCCAAGCTGCTGTTCAACCCCTGGATCGCCGGCATCCTGCTGTCCGCCATCCTCGCCGCGGTGATGAGCACCCTGAGCTGCCAGCTGCTGGTGTGCTCCAGCGCCCTGACCGAGGACTTCTACAAGGCCTTCCTGCGCAAGGATGCCAGCCAGCTCGAGCTGGTCTGGGTCGGCCGCGCCATGGTGCTGCTGGTGGCGCTGATCGCCATCTGGCTGGCCGCCAACCCGGAAAACCGCGTCCTGGGCCTGGTGTCCTACGCCTGGGCCGGCTTCGGCGCCGCCTTCGGCCCGGTGGTGATCCTCTCCCTGGTGTGGAAAGGCATGACCCGTAACGGCGCCCTGGCCGGCATGCTGGTCGGTGCCACCACGGTGATCGTGTGGAAGAACTGGATCGGTCTGGGCCTGTACGAGATCATCCCGGGCTTCATCCTCGCCACCCTGGCCATCCTGATCTTCAGCCGCATCGGCAACGGCCCGAGCAAGGCGATGCTGCAGCGCTTCGACGAAGCGGAGAAGGAATACCAGTCGGTCTGATCCCCTGGCAGTGACGACACAGGCGGTGGTTGCCTCGGCAACCACCGCCTTTTTTATGCCTGCGCAGGAAACGGTAGGCGCGGTCTCATACGCCCATGGGGGCCTCGGCGAGGCCGCAGTCACACCGCTTCCCGGGACCGGATCGGCTTTCGTTGTCGGCCGCCTTTGGCTAAGGTGGCATCCCCCGTTCCCCGATCCCGTACAGGTTGCCCATGACCGCGAAAGACCCGCTCCACGGCCTCACCCTGCAGGCCATCCTCAGCGCCCTGGTGGAGCGTCTCGGTTGGGAGGGGCTGGCCCGGCATATCGATATCCGCTGTTTCAAGCACGAGCCGAGCCTCAAGTCCAGCCTGGCCTTCCTGCGCAAGACGCCTTGGGCGCGGGCCAAGGTCGAGGCGCTCTATCTGCAACAGTTCCAAGACCGCCCCTAGGCGCGAGCCGCGTCGGCAAGGCGGGCGGCGCGATGAGGCGTCACCGCCAGCTGATCTGCGGCGCGCTCTGCGGCGCCTGGCACAGGGTGGCGCTGCCCGGCTCCAGGTAGGGCGCGAGGATCGGCGCCATGCCCTTGAGCACCTGCACCGGCAGCGCCGAGGTGAAGGTGAATTTCTCCGCCTCGCGGCCGGGGACGAAGGCGGTGAGGGTGCCGTAGTGGCGCGGGCCGAGGAAGAACACGAAGGTGGCGGTGCGGTTCATCGCCCGCGAGCTGAGCACCCGGCCACCGGCGCCGACGCTCTCGATGCGGTTGTCGCCGGTGCCGGTCTTGCCGCCGAGGGTCAGGCTGCGCCCGTCCTGCAGCAGGAAGCTGCCCTGCAGGCGCCGCGCGGTGCCGCCCTCGACCACCTGCGACAGCGCACCGCGCAGCGCCGCGGCGACTTCCGAGGACATCACCCGCTTGGCGCCGCGGGTATTGCGCTCGACGCGCGTCTCGTAGGGGGTAGCGGCGGCGAAGTGCAGTTCCTCGATGCGCAGCACCGGCTGGCGGATGCCGTCGTTCTGGATGATGCCCATCAGCTCGGCCAGCGCCGCCGGGCGGTCGCCGGAGCTGCCGATGGCGGTGGCCAGTGACGGCACCAGATGGGCGAAGGGATAGCCGAGGTTCTGCCAGCGCCGGTGGATGTCGGAGAAGGCCTCCACCTCCAGCATGATGCGGATACGGCTGTCGCGGGCGCTCTTGTGCCGGCTGCGGAACAGCCAGCCGTAGACCTCCTGGCGCTCGTCGACGCTGGCGGCGACGGCGTCGCCGAAGCCGGCCTGGGGGTTCTCGATGAGAAAGCCCAGCAGCCACAGCTCCAGCGGGTGCACCCGGGCGATGTAGCCCTGGTCCGGCAGGCTGTAGGCGCCGGGGCCGTAGTCCAGGTAGAGGCGGGCGATGCGCTGGTCGGTCAGTTTCTCCTGCGGCACCTGGGCACGCAGGAAGGCGGCGAAGGTGGCCTCGTCGGCCTGCGGCATCAGGTAGCGGTGCACCGCGGCCAGGCGGACCGAGGTCTGCCGCAGGCCGCTGAGGAAGGTTTCCAGGCGCTGCTGCTCCGCCTGGCCCTGGTACTTGCGCCAGAAGCGCAGGAGGAAGGTGCGCCCCTCGCGGTCGGCGAAGCTGCGCAGGTATTCCTCGCGGCGCGGGTCCTTGTCGTCCTTGAGCAGCTCGGCGCTGCTCTGGTAGGTGCTGTAGCGCACCAGGTCGCGCATCAGGCGGATGAACGGCAGGTTGATCGACTCGCGCAGGGACTCGCGCAGGGTCGGGATGCGGCCGTTGTCCTCGCGGCGGAAGTTGCCGAAGGTGTGCAGGCCGCCGCCGGTGAAGAAGCGTTCGTGCGGGCTGGCGGAGTATTTGCGCTCCAGCGCCGCGTCGAGTATGGCCGGCAGACTGGCGCCGGGGTTGCCGCGCAGGTAGTCGATCGCCCAGCGGCTGAGGTTGTCCTGTGGGGCTATGTCCAGCGCGCGCAGCTCCTCGACGCTCTTGCCGGCATGCCGCTGGTGCAGCTCGGCGATCATATCCAGGTAGGTGGCCAGCACCCGCAGCTTGGCGGTGGAGCCCAGCTCCAGCTTGCTGCCCTCGTTGATGTCGAACGGCTGGTCGGTGCTATCGGTCTGCACCCGCACCCGGCTGCCGGTGGCGGTGCGCTCGAACAGGGTGAAGCTGTAGCGCACCTCGGCGGTCTTTTCCGGCGACAGCAGGCGCTCGCCGAACAGGCCGATCTGCCCGGCGAACTCCGGCTCGGCCAGGCGCTGCAGGTAGGCGCTGGCCTGCTGCTGCAGGTCGCGCTGCAGGGTGCTGCGGGCGGCCAGGTCGAGGCGGTCGAGGTCGTACAGCGGCATGCCCAGCAGGTTGGACAGGCGCGAGCGGGCCACGCTGATGCCCTTGTCGCTCTCCACCGGACGCAGGTTGGGTTCCAGCTGCCAGTCACGGTAGCGCAGTTTCTGCGCCAGGGCGGCGTCGCGCAGGGCGCCGTCGATCAGCCCGCCGCCGGCCAGCAGGCGGATATGGCTGTCGGTCAGCGCCTCCATCTCCTTGCGGCCCTGGGCCAGGTAATAGGACGGGCGGCGCTGGGCGATCATCAGCGACAGCACCTGGCGCAGCGCCAGGCCGCGCTCGGCCAGGCTGGCCTCGGGCGTACGGGCCGGGTCGAGCAGGGCGTTGCTGCGCTCGAAATCGGCGCCGTACCAGATGCGCAGGCCGTCGGCCAGGCCGTGCACCTCGCCGTGCCCCGGCGCGGCGGACAGCGGCACGCTGTTGAGGTAGTCGCGCACGATGTTCCGCCGCGCCTCCAGGGTCTGCGGGCCCTGCTGATAGGCGCGCACGCTGGCGGAAATCATCTGCCGCAGCTTTTCCCCGGCCGACAGGGTCAGGCCGTCGGGCGAGTGGCGGTATTTCTCCAGCTGGGTGGCCAGGGTGCTGCCGCCGGCGGACTGATCCTGCACGTCGAGCAGCTTGCCCAGCTGCGACAGCGCCGCCATGGCGAAGCGCGGCCAGTCCACCGCCGGGTTGGCCAGCGGCTGCTCGCTGTCGAGCAGGTGACGGTTCTCGATGAACAGCAGGCTGCCCACCACCAGCGGCGGGATGGCGGCGAAGTCGGCATAGCCCTGCTGTGGGTAGCGGAACTGGTAGAACGGCGTGCCGCGGCAGTCGGCGATGCTCAGGCCGCTCTGGCTCTTCTCGACGAACGGCGGGAAGAAGCCGCGGCGGCTATAGGCCATCAGCGCCGGGGAAAAACGCGCCTGCTCGCTGATCAGGAAGTCGCGCTGCTGCAGGCGCTCGAGCATCAGCGGCAGGTAGGCGTAGCCCTGGCGCTTGTCGAACGGCCCGTCGCTCGGGTAGACGATGGCCGGGCTCGGCCCGGGCTCGACGCGATAATTCAGGCTGGCGGCGTAGCGGCTCAATTCGCGGGCCTGGAAGTGCGCACTGCGCAACTCGAAGGCGAGCAGGGCGGCGGCGAGCAGCACCAGCAGCGGCACCAGCAGGTAGGGCAGCAGGCGCCAGCGCCGCGACGGCGGACCCGGCGTCGGTTCGGTCGCCGCGATAGCGTCCGACGCAAGGTCGCGCTGCTGAGGATCGGATTGCCATAATGCGCCCATAATCCACCGGCCTGGCCTGTCAGCTCACGGAAATCCCCCGGGTGAGCGCCGCCAGAAGGCGGGTCACCGCGTTTGCCTGATATCAGCTTAGACGCTGGCGCAGCGTCTAGAATCCACTCCACCGCAAAAATGCAGGAAATCGCCATGCAGCGCGATCATCGAGAACAGCTTCAGCAGAGCTGGCAGGCCAACGCCGATGCCTGGGCTGCCGCGGTGCGCGAGCAACGCATCGAGAGCCGGCGGCTGGTCACCGATGCGGCGATTCTCCAGGCGGTGCTGGCCCTGGCGCCCAAGCGGGTGCTGGATATCGGCTGCGGCGAGGGCTGGCTGTGCCGTGGCCTGGCCGAGCACGGCATCGAACCGGTCGGCGTGGATGCCTCGGCGCCGCTGATCGAGGCGGCCCGCGCCGCCTGCGATGGACGCAGCCAGTACCGGGTCTGCGGCTACGCCGAGCTGGACAGCCAGGCCGAGGCGCTGGGCCGTTTCGAGGTGCTGGTGTGCAACTTCGCCCTGCTCGAGGAGCCGCTGCAGCCGCTCCTGCACAGCCTGCACGGGCTGCTGGCGCCGGGCGGCAGCCTGCTGATCCAGACCCTGCACCCCTGGCGCGCCAGCCACGGCGAGGCCTATCGCGACGGCTGGCGGGTGGAGGACTTCGCCGGTTTCGGCGAGGGCTTCCAGGCCCCCATGCCCTGGTTCTTTCGCACCCTGCAGTCCTGGCTGACGCTGATCGGCGAGACCGGCTGGCGCCTGGAGTGGCTGCAGGAGCCGCTGCACCCGGAGAGCGTGCAGCCGGTATCGCTGCTGTTGCTGCTCAAGCCGCTCTGAGCATGGAGTTGTTGCTGAACCTCGACGTGCCGGACCTGGCGGCGGCCGAGGCCTTCTATACCCGAGCGCTCGGCCTGCGCGTCGGGCGCCGGTTGTTCGCGGGCAGCGTGGTCGAGCTGCTGGGGGCCGCGGTGCCGCTCTATCTGCTGCACAAGGCGGCGGGCAGCGGGCCTTTCGCCACGGCGAGGACGGGGCGCGACTATGGCCGCCACTGGACACCGCTGCATCTGGATGTCGTCGTCGACGACCTGGACGTCGCCCTGGCGCGGGTCCTGGCTGCCGGCGCGCGTCAGGAGGGCACGATCAGCGAACAGGCCTGGGGCCGGCTGGCGTTGTTCAGCGACCCCTTCGGCCACGGTTTCTGCCTGCTGCAATGGCGCGGCGACGGCTATGCGGAGGTGTGCGATGAAAGAGTGCAATGACGGTAACCGATTGATTCCCTGCCTGCGTTACCGTGATGCCCCGGCGGCAATCGACTGGCTGTGCCGGGTGTTCGGCTTCGAGGCGCAACTGGTGGTACCCGACGCGCAGGGCGGTATCGCCCACGCCCAACTGCGCCGGGGGCACGACCTGCTGATGCTCGGCTCGCCGGCCGACTCGCCCCACGGCCGGCGCATGCGCCAACCGGACCAGGCCGCTGGTTGTACCCAGTGCCTGTACCTGGTGGTGGAGGACGCCGATGCCCTGTATGCCCGGGTTCAGGCGGCCGGGGTGGAGGTGGTCATCGAGCTGCGCGACGAGGACTATGGTGGGCGCGGCTTCACCTGCCTGGATATCGAAGGGCATCTGTGGAGCTTTGGCACCTATGATCCCTGGCGGTCATGAACAGGAGGAGCAGTGACGATGCGTACGCTTGAGTTGGCCGGCACCCGGGTGCCGGTGATCGGCCAGGGCACCTGGCACATGGGCGAGGATCGCCGCCAGCGGACGCGCGAAGTGGCGGCCCTGCGCGAAGGCCTCGAGCTCGGCCTGCGGCTGATCGACACCGCGGAAATGTACGGCGAGGGCGGCGCCGAGGAGGTGGTCGGCGAGGCCATCGCCGGGCGCCGCGAGCAGGTCTTTCTGGTCAGCAAGGTCTATCCGCACAACGCCAGCCGCCAGGGCGTGCAACAGGCCTGCGAACGCAGCCGGCGGCGCCTGGGTTGCGAGCGCATCGACCTGTACCTGCTGCACTGGCGCGGCCAGCACCCCCTGCAGGAGACGGTGGCGGGCTTCGAGCGCCTGCGCGAGCAGGGCAAGATCGGCGCCTGGGGCGTGTCCAACTTCGATCTGGACGACCTGGTCGAGCTGGACGAGGCGGCTTGCGCCGCCAACCAGGTGCTGTACAACCTCGAGGCGCGCGGCATCGAGTACGACCTGCTGCCCTGGCAGCGCCGCGCCGGCATGCCGCTGATGGCCTACTGTCCGCTGAGCCAGGCCGGCGCCCTGTTGCGCGAGCCGGCGCTGGGCGAAGTCGCCGCGCGGCATGCCGCCACGTCGGCCCAGGTGGCGCTGGCCTGGACCCTGCGCCAGGGCGGGGTGATCGCCATTCCCAAGGCCGTGGAGGCCGCGCACCTGCGCGACAATGCCGCGGCGGCTGCGCTGGTGCTGAGCGAGGACGATCTGGCCCTGCTCGACGCGGCCTTTCCTCCGCCGCAAGGCAAGCAGGGCCTGCAGATGGTCTAGGCGCAGGGCGCGCGCTAAGGCTTGACGTACCAGTAGTCGTACCAGAAGCCCATGACCTTGGCCGGGTATTTCAGCTGGCCGAGGCTGCCGTTGTAGCGGGCCAGGGCGCGGCTGAGGTTGCCGTTCTCGCGCTTGAGGTAGTAGGCCAGGATGGTGCAGCCGTAACGCAGGTTGGTGGCGTTGTCGGTGAGGTTGTCCTGCGGCCGGCCCAGTTCGGCCTTCCAGAAGGGCATCACCTGCATCAGCCCCTGGGCGCCCACCGAAGAAATGGCGAAACGGTCGAAGTGGCTCTCGGCGTGGATCAGGGCGATCACCAGGTCCGGACGCAGCCCGGCCTTGCTCGCCTCGGCGTGCACCAGGCGCAACAGCGTCAGGCGCTGCTGGTCGTCGGGGATATAGCGGGTCAGGCGGGTGGACATGTCCAGCAGCCAGACCTCGGCATCGAAGCGGTCGGCAAAACTGTCGGCCTGGCTCACCGTGCGTTGCAGCAGTTCGCGCAGTTCCGGCTCGGGCGCCTGGCGCAGGTTGGCCTCGGCGGCACTGACGGCCAGCAGCAGCGCCGCCAGCAGCAGTCGAGGCAGGGGCACAGGCGCCTCAGTTCACCACGGGATCGGCGGCCAGGCGGCCGGCGTCTTCCAGCAGGGCCTTGAGGAAGGCTTCCTGCAGTTCCGGGTCGTTGCGGGTCAGTTCGATCAGGCTCTGCTCCAGCTCGCTGGCTTCTTCTTCCAGGCCCAGGTCGGACAGGCGCTTGACTCGGTGCACCCACTGCGCCACGTCGTCGTCCTCGAGGTCATCGAAGATCAGGTCGTGGGCCTCGCGCAGCTTGCCGCGCAGGGTGTGGCTGACCAGCAGGCTGGCCTCGGCGCGGGTCTCGTCGCGGTCGTCCTCGACGCTGAGCAGGAGCATGCCGAGGCGGCCGATATCCTGTTCGGTAAAGGGGCTGTCCAGCAGGTTCAGGCGCAGCACGCCGCTGCGGTCGGTGAGCAGCTCGAAGCTCTGCTCGCCGGCCAACACCCGCACCGGACGCTCGGCCCAAGGCAGGCTGGAATATTCCATGCGGCGATCCTGCTGGACCTCTTCGATGCTCGCCAGGTTCTGCTCGGCGCGGCCGTTGGACTCGACGTTCATGAAGGGGTTGAGCCCGGCCATGCCGTAGCTGATCCAGTCGCGCGTCGCGCTGTCCGGCAGGCTGCCGAGCAGTACCACGTTGAGCACGTTGGCGCCGATCCCGGCGACCACCGCCACCGCGCCCAGCGGCACCTCGTACAGCTCGCGCCAGGGCTGGTAGGGGGTGTAGCGGTCGTAGCGGCGGGTGACCTCGAAGGCGGTGACCTCGAAGTTCTTCTGATCATGCACGCGCACCCGGCGCTGGGGCAGTTCCAATACCTTGGGTTCGCCCACGTCGATCTGCAGCTGGTGATCCAGCAGTTTGCGTTCGACGCGCTCCTCGTGCTCGCTGCGCTGCGGCAGCTGGTTGGCGCAGCCGCTGAGGAAGAGGGCGCCGCACAGGGCGGCGCCGATGAGGCGAAGGCTGTTGCTCGTGTGCATGATGTCTCGGTGCGGCGTGATCAGCGGCTGATACGGGCTTGCAGGAAGGGCAGGATGTCGGCCAGCGGCACGGCCTGGGCTTCGGTCTCGGCGCGGCTCTTGTATTCCAGGTTGCCGTCGGCCAGGCCGCGGTCGCTGACTACCACGCGGTGCGGAATGCCGATCAGCTCCATGTCGGCGAACTTGATGCCGGGGCTGGTCTTCTTGTCGCGGTCGTCCAGCAGCACCTCGAAACCGGCGGCGGTCAGCTCGGCGTAGAGCTTGTCGGTGGCCTCGCGGACCTGCTCGGTTTCGTAGCGCAGCGGCACCAGGGCGATGTGGAAGGGCGCCAGGGCGTCGTTCCAGAGGATGCCGCGCTCGTCGTTGTTCTGCTCGATGGCCGCGGCCACCACGCGCGATACGCCGATGCCGTAGCAGCCCATGGTCAGGGTGACCGGCTTGCCGTTCTCGCCCAGAACCTGGCAGTTCATCGCCTCGCTGTACTTGGTGCCGAGCTGGAAGATATGCCCGACTTCGATGCCGCGCTTGATCTCCAGGGTGCCCTGGCCATCCGGGCTGGGGTCGCCGGCGACCACGTTGCGCAGGTCGGCCACCGCCGGCAGCGGCAGGTCGCGCTCCCAGTTGACGCCGAAGTAGTGCTTGTCTTCGATGTTGGCGCCGGAGGCGAAATCGCTCATCAGCGCCACGCTGCGGTCGACGATGCAGGGGATCGGCAGGTTGACCGGGCCCAGCGAGCCGGGGCCGGCACCGATGGCGGCGCGAATCTCGGCTTCGCTGGCCATCTGCAGCGGGCTGGCGACCTGCTCCAGGTTGGCGGCCTTGATCTCGTTGAGCTCGTGGTCGCCACGGACGATCAGCGCGATCAGCTTGCCTTCCTCGGCAGCGTGCACCACCAGGGTCTTGATGGTCTTCTCGATGGCCAGGCCGAAGCCCTGCACCAGGGCGTCGATGGTCTTGGTGTCGGGGGTGTCGACCAGGCGCATCTCTTCGGTAGCGGCGCCGCGCGCTTGCTCGCGCGGGATGGCTTCGGCCTTCTCGATATTGGCGGCGTAGTCGGAGACGTTGCTGAAGGCGATATCGTCTTCGCCGGACTCGGCCAGCACGTGGAACTCGTGGGAGCCGGTGCCGCCGATGGAGCCGGTGTCGGCCTGCACCGGGCGGAAATTCAGGCCCAGGCGGCTGAACACGTTGCAGTAGGCCTGGTGCATGCGGTCGTAGGTTTCCTGCAGCGAGGCCTGGTCGGCATGGAAGGAGTAGGCGTCCTTCATGATGAACTCGCGGCCGCGCATCAGGCCGAAGCGCGGGCGGATCTCGTCGCGGAACTTGGTCTGGATCTGGTACATGTTGATCGGCAGCTGCTTGTAGCTGTTCAGCTCGTTGCGCGCCAGATCGGTGATCACTTCCTCATGGGTCGGGCCGACGCAGAAGTCGCGCTCGTGGCGATCCTTCAGGCGCAGCAGCTCGGGGCCGTACTGCACCCAGCGGCCGGACTCCTGCCACAGCTCGGCCGGCTGGATGGCCGGCATCAGCACTTCCAGGGCGCCGGCGGCGTTCATTTCCTCGCGCACCACCTTCTCCACCTTGCGCAGCACGCGCAGGCCCATCGGCAGCCAGGTGTACAGGCCGGAGGCCAGCTTGCGGATCATGCCGGCACGCAGCATCAGCTGGTGGCTGATCACCACGGCATCGGAAGGGGTTTCTTTCAGGGTCGAGAGCAGGAACTGACTGGTACGCATGTTTGGCCGTTCTGTCGGTTGCTAGGGCTTGGAATAGGGCGGCATTGTACGGTGCCTGTACAGTGGCGTACAGGACGGGGCGCCGGCAGACCGGCCGCGTGCCTGCGCAACGACGACGATAAGCGGGAGGTCGAGGTGGCGGGATTGACTGCGGGGGAGGTTCAGGCGCTGATTCGCGCGGGGCTGCCGATGGCCGAGGATATCGATCTGCACATCGACCGGCTGGACGGCGAGAGCGTGCTGGCGCGGGTGCCCTTTCAGGCCAAACTGGTGCGTCCGGGTGGCACCCTGTCCGGGCCGACCATCATGGCCCTGGGCGATGCGGCCATGTACGCCATGGTGCTGGGCCGCCTGGGGCGGGTGGAAATGGCGGTGACTTCTAACCTCAATATCAACTTCCTGGTCAAGCCCAGGCCGGTGGACCTGCTCGCCGAAGCGCGCATCCTGCGCCTGAGCCGCCGCCAGGCGGTGTGCGAGGTCTCGCTCTATTCGGCGGGCAATGAGGACGAGTTGGTGGCGCATGTAACGGGCACTTACGCGTTGCCGCTTTGAACGCTTCGGTTAATTGAAGTGGCAAGAAAAAGCCCGGCGAATGCCGGGCTTTTTCAACTAGCTATCGAATAACGCAGGAGTTACAGCACTTCCAGCGGGTATTCGACGATCAGGCGGAAGTCGTTCAGGTCGGAGCCGTATTCAGCGTTCTGTACGCTGTTGGCGCGCCAGATGGAGCTGCGGATGCGGAACGACAGGTCCTTGGCTGCACCTTCCTGAACGACGTACTTGGTTTCGAAGTTGAACTCGTGTTCTTTACCTTCTTCATCGAAACCTTCGACGTCGATATTATCGCCGTAGATGTAGCGAGTCATGAAGCTCAGGCCCGGTACGCCGTACTCGGCCATGTTCAGGTCGTAGCGAGCCTGCCAGGAACGCTCGTCCTTGCGGTCGAAGTCGGAGTATTGAACCGAGTTGGCCAGCCAGATGGTGCCGCCGCCGTCCACGCCATAAGCATAGGCGCTGTCGCCGGAGGAGCGCTGGTGAGCGACGGTGAAGGTATGGGCGCCCAGCGAGTAAGCCGCTGCCAAGCTCCAGATCTTGTTGTCGACTTCGCCCGACAGTGCCTGGCCGTCATCCCTGGTACGGTAGCCGTTGAAGTCGAAGTTCAGGGCCTGATCTTCTGCCAGCGGCAGGTTGTAGTTCAGGTTGATGTACTGCTTCTTGAAGTGATCTTCGATATCGGAAGCGTGAATGGCGCCGCTGAAGTTGTCGGTGAAGCTGTAGCTGGCGCCAACGATATTGGCTTCGGTCAGGGCGAAAGTGTCGCGATCGGTGCTGACCTGGCTGCTCATGGCGGTGAAGCGACCGGCGGTCAGCTCCAGGCCTTCGATTTCGTTGCTGGTGATCAGGGTGCCGGTGGTGGTTTCCGGCAGGATACGGCTGTCGTCGGTGCTGAACACAGGGCTGGCGGTGAACATGTTGCCGTGCTTCAGGACGGTGTCGGAAACGCGGAACTTGATAGCGCCGCCGACTTCGGTCTGAGTGTCGTCGCCACGGCCGTCGTCGGTGGTGTCGAAAAGGCCATTGCTGTGGCGGCCGCGGCCGCTGTCGAGCTTGATGCTGCTCAGGGAGTGAGCGTCGAAACCGACGCCTACGGTGCCTTGGGTGAAGCCGGATTCGTACAGCAGGCGGATACCCAAGCCGGTTTCTTCGCGGTAACCCTTTTTGTAGGGAGCGGAATCTGCTTCGCCATCGGCGTCGCTATCAACGGTAGGGATGTTGCCACCGCCATTGCGGAAATCGCGGTTCATGTACAGAACGCGATTGAAGATGTTGAAGCTGCTGTCTTCAATGAAGCCTTTGGATTCGGACTGGCTGGACGCCACTGCCATTTGGGAAGTGCCCGCGGCTACTGCCAGGGCGATTACGCTCCACTTCATCACTTGCATCGTGATTGCTCCTTTGGTTTAGAAGAGTTGCGCTGCCCATCTAATTATTGTATGGGCGGCTCTTTCTTTTTGTGTCGGCGCTAACTTATAGCACGCAGCCAATGTTGGCG
This sequence comes from Pseudomonas sp. EGD-AK9, assembly GCF_000465935.2. NCBI lineage: Bacteria > Pseudomonadati > Pseudomonadota > Gammaproteobacteria > Pseudomonadales > Pseudomonadaceae > Pseudomonas > Pseudomonas sp. EGD-AK9. The sequence goes on along the minus strand of NZ_AVOF01000451.1, from coordinate 4,580 downwards.
ATAGTTGCAATCTATTCGTTGCGATTTCTTCACAGCAGTGTCGCAAAGGCTTATGAAGGATGTCGCAAATCTGTAGTTCTGCACTTGCGTCCCGTGGCGCCGACTGGTTTCGCGGTTTGAGGTGCCGGATACCGCTGTTATTGACCCGCTGCGCGGCGTGCCGAGCATTGCCCAAACCGATAGCAAAAGTCGTGCTCAAAACCCCAGTTCGGCGTTAAAAGCTCGCTTTTGCCGGCGGCCAGGGGCGCTTTGGTCCAGGCCGAGCCGGCTCCGCCGCGGGTTCGCCGTGGCCGCGTCGACGCTTTGCGGCGAAGGCGGGGGAGGCGCCTTGAGGCCCTTGGCGGCCGCATCGGAAGCCACGTGCGGTAACGTGCGGCGGCGATTATTACGGTAGGAAACAAAATGGTGCACGCCTGCGGTGCGCGTCGCGACGAACCGCCTTGCGCTGGTGCGTGGCGGCGGGGTGAATTGTCGCCGCCGGCCGCGTATGCTGCGCGCCCAGTGCGCCGAGCTGGTCCGGCGCTAAGCTTGGTTGATGGCTTGATGCGAGGAGAGTCGCCATGTTCGTCCTGGATTCGCGTTTGCAGCAGGACTGCCTGCTGATCGGGGACTTCCCCCTGTGTCGTCTGTTGCTGATGAACGATGCCCACTACCCCTGGTTCATCCTGGTGCCGCGGCGTGAGGAGGTCAGCGAGTTGTTCCAGCTGGATGCCACCGACCAGACCCGGCTCTGGCAGGAAACCACCCTGCTGGCCGAGAAGCTCAAGGACACCTTCGCCGCGGACAAGATGAACGTGGCGACCCTGGGCAACCTGGTCAGCCAGCTGCACATGCACGTGATCGTACGGCGTCGCGAGGATGCCGCCTGGCCGGCGCCCGTCTGGGGGCGGCAGCCGGCACAGCCCTACGCCGAGGACCAGGTGCAGCAACTCAAGGACAAGCTGCGCCTGGTGCTGACCGAGGATTTCCAGTTCGCCGGAGAGGTGGCATGAGCCTCGAGGCGCGGGTCATGGAGCTGGAGAGCCGCCTGGCCTTCCAGGACGACACCATTCAGGCGCTGAGCGACGAGCTGGTCGAGCAGCACAAGCGTATCGAGCGCCTGCAACTGCAGTTGGCGGCCCTGGCGCGGCGTCAGGAAGAGTTGCACGGGCAGGCGGGCGTCGCCGAGGACGAGGCGCCTCCGCCGCACTATTAAAGAAACTCTGAATAGCCGTCATTCCCGCGCAGGCGGGAATCCAGAACCTGCGTAGTCCCTGGGCTCCCGCCTTCGCGGGAGTGACGATAGATGGCTTTTTCAGAATTTCCTTAAGGCCACAAAAAAGCCCGCGATGATCGCGGGCTTTTTTGTGGCTGCGAGGTTCAGCGCCGTGCGGGCGCGGCGGCGATCACGTCTTCGGCCTGCAGGCCCTTGTCGCGCTGCATCACCGAGAACTCTACGCGCTGACCTTCGACCAGTACGCGGTGGCCTTCGCCGCGGATGGCGCGAAAGTGCACGAAGATGTCTTCGCCCGAGTCGCGGGAGATAAAGCCGAATCCCTTGGAGGTGTTGAACCACTTGACCGTGCCGGTTTCGCGGTCGTCCTGCTCGCTGGTCGCGGCGTGCTGACCAGGTTGCGCGCGCGGGCTGCGTTGACTGCTCTGGCGCGGTTGCGGGCGCAGCTGGCTGGTCAGGTGCAGCAGGGTGGCGACGACGGCGATCAGCAGACTCAGCCAGATGGCGGGTTGGCCGCCGATATTCGGCAGAGGCGCGAGCAGGATCAGGCCCTGAACCACGGCGGCGAGGATCAGCAGGGCCGATGCCAGGCCCTGCAGCTGCTGGCGGGCTGCGCCGAGGTTGAGCGCTTGCTGCGGCGCGAGCAGCAGGTTGAGCAGGCCGATCAGAGCCAGGTAGGACGCGTCGGGGGTGGCGAGGAATGTGCCGGAAAAACTGGGAACGGCAGACAGCAGCAGGGCGGCAAACCCTGTCACAAGATGGGCAATCTTCAACATCTTCGATGAACTCACTGATTGAATGACGACTTAGGGTGCTGCGGAGGCGGCAAGTTCGCCGTGGCCAGCTGGACGGCCATGGCGCGCGCCGATGTATTGCGTCGCGCGCGCCGCAGGACAAGAGCGCGGCGCGCGGGGCGTATTTAACAGCAAAGGCAGGGGCTTCTCAAATCAAGCGCTTAGCATGCTTTCGCCGGCAGCGGGGTGAACCTGGTTGCGGCCACTGCGCTTGGCCTGATAGAGCGCGTCGTCGGCGCGGGTGAGCAGGGCCTCGAGGGTGTCGCCGGCTTCGGCCAGGGCGAAACCGAAGGAGGCGGTGATGCTGTCGAGCACCTGGTCGGTGCGGCGCACCTTGACCCGCAGGGCCTGGATCTTGTGGCGTAGCTGCTCAGCGAAGTTGCGCACGCCGGCGAGGTCGGTGCAGCCGCGCAGCACCACGCAGAACTCCTCGCCACCGTAGCGGGCGGCGAAGGCGCGCGGCGGCAACAGCTCGCGCATCAGCTGGCCGACGTGCTGCAGCACGCGGTCGCCCAAGGGGTGGCCGTACTGGTCGTTGAACTGCTTGAAGTGGTCGATATCGAGAATCACCAGGGCCAGGCCCTCGTGCGATTCGTTCAGTGCCTGCTCCAGCAGGCGGGTGAAGGCGTGGCGGTTGAATACGCGGGTCAGGCTGTCGAGGGTGGCGGCCAGGTGCGCGCGCTCCAGCTGGCTGCGCAGGTGCTTGATCTCCTCCTGGGCGGCGCGCAGGCGATAGAGGAATTTTTCCTGCTGATCCTGCATCAGCTGGGTGCTTTCCTGCAGCTCGCTGAGCACGCTGGGCAGGTCGTCGATGATCGGCTCCTGCAGGGCGCTGAGTCCGTGATTGAGACTGTGCTGGTAGTTCTGGCTGCCGATCACGCTGCGCGAGACGTCGCCTTCGATGTCGTCGACCAGCTCGATCACTTGTTGCTGACCGGCGCGCGCCTCGTCCAGTTCGGCGCGGATGATGTAGTCGCGAAACAGCTTGACCGCGGTATCCGGCGGGAAGACGTCGAAATCTTCCACGGCCTTGTCCAGGCGGCGGTTGAGTTCCGGCTCGCTACCCTTGCTGTAGGTGTACCAGAGGGCGTAATGCACCGGGTTGGGGGCGATGGCGTGGCGCATCATCAGCGGCACCGCCTGTTTCAGCAGGGTCGCCGCTTCGCGGGTGTCTTCCGGGTAGAGCTCGAGAATGCTGGGGGATTTGGGCGGCTGACTCATATGCGTCACGAAACTCGGTGGCGAATGGCCAGAGCATAGAACAGGCGGGGGGCGACTGCCTAATGAAAAGGCCCGGATCACCGGGCCTCGGGGCGGGTCATGCGGCGAGCAGGCTGCGCAGCATCCAGGCGGTCTTCTCGTGCACCTGCATGCGCTGGGTCAGCAGGTCGGCGGTGGGTTCGTCGCTGACCTTGTCCAGCAGCGGGAAGATGCCGCGTGCGGTGCGCACCACGGCCTCCTGGCCCTGCACCAGTTGCTTGATCATGTCCTCGGCGCTGGGCACGCCTTCCTCTTCCTTGATCGACGACAGGCGCGCGTAGGCGGCGTAGGTGCCCGGCGCCGGGAAACCCAGGGCACGGATGCGCTCGGCGATGGCGTCGACCGCCAGGGCCAGCTCGTTGTACTGCCCCTCGAACATCAGGTGCAGGGTGTTGAACATCGGGCCGGTGACGTTCCAGTGAAAATTGTGGGTCTTCAGGTACAGGGTGTAGGTGTCGGCCAGCAGGCGCGACAGGCCTTCGGCGATGGCGGCGCGATCCTGTTCGGCGATTCCGATATTGATTTCCATAGGGTTTTCTCCTCTCAGGTGAGCCCGGGGTGTCGATCCCCTAGTGTTGGGCGGAGCCTAACACGGGACCACTCGGGGCAATCTTGGCTTATGTCAATGAAAGCTATGTTTAGAAGCTATCGATAACTTGCGGTTCACTTTTTATGCAGAAGCTTGGCCAGCAGCCTGGGGTAGGCCGCCGGCAGCAGGCGTTGGACACGGTCGAGAAGGCGCGCGTCGCTGCCGATCAGGATGCGCGGCTGGCCGGCCTTGATCCCGGCGACTATCGCCTCGGCCGCCTGCGCGGCGCTGGTGCGCGCGAGCTTGTCGAAATTGTGGGCGGCGCGCTCGGCGTCCTGCGAGCCGTCGATGCCACGGTAGAAGCGCGCGGAACGGGCGATATTGGTCTTGATCCCGCCGGGATGCACGCAACTGACCGTCACGCCGCGGCAGGCGACCTCCTGGCGCAGGGCCTCGGTGAAGCCGCGCACGGCGAACTTGCTGGCGTTGTAGGCGCCCTGGGTCGGCAGGCTGATGATGCCGAAGATGCTCGACAGGTTGACGATGTGCCCGCTGCCCTGTCGCAGCAGGTGCGGCAGGAAGGCCTTGCTGCCGTGCACCACGCCCCAGAAGTTGATGTTCATCAACCACTCGAAGTCGTCGTAGCCGAGCGCCTCGATGGTCTGCGACACGGCGACGCCGGCGTTGTTGACGATCAGGTCGGCGCCGCCATGTTCGGCCAGCACGCGGTCGGCGAAGGCGTAGACCGCCGCGCGCTCGGCGACGTCCAGGGCGTGGCAGCTGA
>NZ_AVOF01000450.1:0-2154 GCF_000465935.2 Pseudomonas sp. EGD-AK9 | reverse complement strand
CTGCTCGACTCGGTGCCGGCGCGCCTGGCGCTCGGCTGGCCGGATGCGCTCGAACGCGGCTGCCGCATCGTGCAGGATCACCAGGGCCGTCCCGCCATCGATTCCACCCCGCCGATCAAGCGCACGCGCATGGTGCCCGAGCCCTGGCAGACCAATATTCTGCAGCGCGGCTGGCGCCGCCTGAAGGGCGAGCAGCCGGCGCCGCGACCGCGCACCCGCGAGGCCGAGGATTTCAGCGAGGCGCACTGGCGCCATGTCGCCGCCGTGCGGCGCAGCGCGCTGCTGGTGCTGATGCTGGTGCAGACGGTGGTCGCCACCTGGTACATGAAGTCGGTGCTGCCCTACCAGGGCTGGTCGCTGGTCGACCTGGGCCTGGTGTTCGAGCAGCCCTGGCAGGAATCGGCGCGGCAGATCCTGCCGTATCTGGTGCAGACCAGCATCCTGGCGTTGTTCGCCCTGCTGTTCTGCTGGGTGTCTATGGGCTTCTGGACCGCGCTGATGGGCTTCTTCCAGTTGCTCAAGGGGCGCGACCGCTACAGCATCTCGGCCAGCAGCTGCGGCGACGAGCCGATCTCGCCGCGGGCGCGCACCGCGCTGGTCATGCCGATCGCCAATGAGCACGTGCCCAGGGTGTTCGCCGGCCTGCGCGCGACCTTCGAGTCGCTGCGCGAAACCGGCCAGCTCGATCACTTCGACTTCTTCATCCTCAGCGACAGCAACGACCCGGACATCTGCGTCGCCGAGCAGCAGGCCTGGCTGGAGCTGTGTCGCGAGGTGGAGGGCTTCGGCCAGATCTTCTACCGCCGTCGCCGGCGGCGGGTGAAGCGCAAGAGCGGCAACATCGACGACTTCTGCCGCCGCTGGGGCAGCAACTACCGCTACATGGTGGTGCTCGACGCCGACAGTGTGATGAGCGGCGAATGCCTGACCCGCCTGGTGCGCCTGATGGAGGCCAACCCCGGCGCCGGCATCATCCAGACCGCGCCCAAGGCCTCGGGCATGGACACCCTCTATGCGCGCCTGCAGCAGTTCGCCACCAGCGTCTACGGCCCGCTGTTCACCGCCGGCCTCAACTTCTGGCAGCTCGGTGAATCGCATTACTGGGGCCACAACGCGATCATCCGGGTCAAACCCTTCATCGAGCACTGCGCCCTGGCTCCGCTGCCGGGTACCGGCGCCTTCGCCGGCGCGATTCTTTCCCACGATTTCGTCGAGGCCGCGCTGATGCGCCGCGCCGGCTGGGGCGTATGGATCGCCTACGACCTGCCGGGCAGCTACGAGGAGCTGCCGCCGAACCTGCTCGACGAGCTCAAGCGTGACCGTCGCTGGTGCCACGGCAACCTGATGAACTTCCGTCTGTTCCTGGTGCGCGGCATGCACGCGGTGCACCGCGTGGTATTCCTCACCGGCGTCATGTCCTACCTGTCGGCGCCGCTGTGGCTGCTGTTCCTGCTGCTGTCCACCGGCCTGCTGGCGATCCATACGCTGATGGTGCCGGAGTACTTCCTGCAGCCCAACCAGCTCTATCCGCTGTGGCCGCGCTGGCAGCCGATGGAGGCCGTGGCGCTGTTCTCCGCGACCATGACCCTGTTGTTCCTGCCCAAGCTGCTCAGCGTGCTGCTGATCTGGATCCAGGGCGCGGAAGCCTATGGCGGGCGCCTGCGCGTGCTGCTGTCGATGCTGCTGGAAACCTTGTGCTCGGTGCTGCTGGCACCGGTGCGCATGCTGTTTCACAGCCTGTTCGTCACCGCAGCCTTCCTCGGCTGGTCGGTGCAGTGGAATTCGCCGCAGCGGGTGGATGACGCCACGCCCTGGAGCGAGGCCTGGCGCCGCCATGGCTCGCAGGTGCTGCTGGGGATCGGCTGGACGGCGCTGGTCGGCTGGCTGAACCCGGACTTCCTCTGGTGGCTGGCGCCCATCGTCGTATCCCTGGTGCTTTCGCCGGTGGTGTCGGTGCTGACCAGCCGTACCGCGCCCGGCCTGGCGGCGCGGCGCAGCAAGCTGTTCCTGATTCCCGAGGAGCACCAGGTGCCGCGCGAGCTGAGCAATACCGCCGAGTACGAACGGTTGAACAGTGCGCGGGCGCTGCAGCAGGGCTTCCTGCGCGCGGCGGTCGACCCGCTGTACAACGCCCTGGTCTGCGCCATGGCCCGG
>NZ_AVOF01000449.1:0-2169 GCF_000465935.2 Pseudomonas sp. EGD-AK9 | reverse complement strand
GGCCGGTGCGGCGCACAGCACGCGGCGGTTGTCCGCCGCCAGCGGCAGCGCCACCAGGCTGGAGTCTTCCGGCGCGCCGTAGCGCAGGGCAATGTCCACCGGCTCGCGGAACAGGTCGGCGACGCGGTCGCCCAGCAGCAGGCGCAGGTGCAGCTGCGGATGCTCGCGCTGGAACGCGTCGAGCCAAGGCAGCAGGGTGTTGCGGCCGAAATCCGAGGGCACCGACAGCTGCAGCACGCCGCCGATCTCGGCCTTGCTGCCGGCCAGCTGCCGGCGACCGTCCTCCAGGCTGTGCAGGGCCAGGCGCGCATGGCCGAGAAACAGCTCGCCTTCCGGGGTCAGGCGCAGGCTGCGGGTGGAACGGGCCAGCAGGCGCACCTGCAGTTGCTGCTCCAGGCGCTTGAGCGCGGCGCTGGCCACCGCCGGCGACACCTCCAGCAGGCGCGCGGCGGCGGACAGGCTGCCGGTCTCGGCAGTGCGGACGAAGAGTTGCAGGTCGTCGAAACGCAGCATGATTTTCAAAAAAATAATGAAAGAGACTCTATTCCTACGCGCTTTTTCGCCTTTGTGAAATAGCCGAGCATGGCGACACCCTCTCCCGCGGAGCTCGCCCCGATGAAAGCCGTCGCCTATTACCAGTCCCTGCCCGCCGAGCATCCCGACGCCCTGCAGGATGTCGAACTGCCCGCCCCCACCCCCGGCCCGCGCGACCTGCTGGTGGCGGTGCAGGCCATCTCGGTCAACCCGGTGGACACCAAGATCCGCCGCAACGTCGCCCCGGAACACGGCGCGGCCAAGGTACTGGGCTGGGACGCCGCCGGCGTGGTGCAGGCGGTGGGCAGCGAGGTGAGCCTGTTCCAACCCGGCGATCGGGTGTTCTACGCCGGCGCCATCGACCGCGCCGGGGCCAACAGCGAGCTGCACCTGGTCGACGAGCGCATCGTCGGCCACATGCCCGCCAGCCTGTCGTTCGCCGAGGCCGCCGCCCTGCCGCTGACCGCCATCACCGCCTGGGAACTGCTGTTCGAGCGCCTGCAGGTCGGCGAAGGCCAGGCCAGCCAGGGCCAAAGCCTGCTGATCGTCGGCGCCGCCGGCGGGGTCGGCTCGATCCTGGTGCAGCTGGCGCGCCAGCTCACCGAACTGCAGGTGATCGCCACCGCCTCGCGGCCGCAGACCCAGGCCTGGGTGCGCGAACTGGGCGCCCATCAGGTGCTCGACCACAGCCAGCCGCTGGCCGCGGAACTGGCGCGCCTCGGCCTCGGCCAGGTCAGCCACGTCGCCAGCCTGACCCAGACCGACCAGCACTTCGCGCAGCTGGTCGAGGCGCTGGCGCCGCAGGGCCGCCTGGCGCTGATCGACGACCCGCTGCAGCCGCTGGACGTGATGCTGCTCAAGCGCAAGAGCCTGTCGCTGCACTGGGAGCTGATGTTCACCCGCTCGCTGTTCCAGACCGAGGACATGATCGAGCAGCACCGTCTGCTGCAGCGGGTCTCCGCGCTGGTGGACAGCGGCGTGCTGAAGACCACCCTGGGCGAGCACTTCGGCCGCATCGACGCGGCCAATCTGCGCCGCGCCCACGCCCTGCTGGAAAGCGGCCAGGCGCGGGGCAAGATCGTCCTCGAAGGCTTTTGATAGCCTCTCGCCACCACTTGCAATAGGCCAGCTAGACTTGCTGAGGCGCCCGCTGGCGCCTCAGTGCGAGTCTTGTCATGCGTCGCAAACTGGCCCACCCCCTGTATCTGACCGCCATCTACTGCGCCTTCGGCGTGCTGTGGATCGTCTTCAGCGACGGCGCGCTGCAGGCCCTGGTCGCCGACCCCGGCCTGCAGGCCGTCTGGCAGACCGCCAAGGGCCTGCTGTTCGTGGCGTTCAGCAGCCTGCTGGTGTACGCCCTGACCCGCTACGCCCTGGCCCGGCAATCGCGGCTCTACGACGCCCTGCAGTTGCGCACGCGCATGCTGCAGCAGGCGCAGCGCAACGCCGCCCTCGGCAGCTGGGACTACGACGGCCAGTTCAGCTGGGGCGAGGAAGCCCTGGAGCTGCTCGGCCAGAGCGAGGCCCAGGCGCCGCGCCATCTCGACCAGTTGCTCGCCCTGATCCATCCCGGCGACCGCCCGGCGGCGCGCCGCGCCCTGCTGGCGCTGCTGCAGGAGGGCCAGGCCCTGCACC
>NZ_AVOF01000448.1:0-2183 GCF_000465935.2 Pseudomonas sp. EGD-AK9 | reverse complement strand
TGACCGGCGTGGCCGAGGCGGCGGTGCTGCCGTTTTCCACCGGGGTGATCGGCGAGCCGCTGCCGGTGGAGAAGATCGAGTCCGCCTTGCAGGCGGCGCTGGACGATCTCAAGGAAGACAACTGGGTCAATGCCGCCACCGGCATCATGACCACCGACACCCTGCCCAAGGGCGCCAGCCGCCAGTTCCAGCACGACGGCGTCACCGTCACCGTGACCGGCATTTCCAAGGGCGCCGGGATGATCCGGCCGAACATGGCGACCATGCTCGGCTACATCGCCACCGATGCCAAAGTGGCCCGCGGCGTGCTGCAGGACCTGGTGCGCGACGCGGCGAACAAGTCGTTCAACCGCATCACCATCGACGGCGACACCTCGACCAACGACGGCTGCATGCTGATCGCCACCGGCCAGGCCGCCCTGCCGGAGATCGTCGACGCCTCCGGCGAGCTGTTCGCCAAGCTCAAGCAGGCGGTGTTCGAGGTGTTCATGGAAGTCGCCCAGGCCATCGTCCGCGACGGCGAGGGTGCGACCAAGTTCGTCACCGTGCAGGTCAACGGCGGCGGCACCCACCAGGAATGCCTCGACGTGGCCTACGCCGTGGCCCACTCGCCGCTGATCAAGACCGCGCTGTTCGCCTCCGACCCGAACTGGGGGCGCATCCTTGCCGCTGTGGGCTATGCCGGCGTACCGCAACTGGACGTGAGCAAGATCGACGTGTTCCTCGGCGAAGTCTGTATCGCCAGCAAGGGTTGCCGCGCCACCAGCTACACCGAGGAGCAGGGCGCGGCGGTGATGGCCCGCGAGGAAATCACAATCCGCATCGAGCTGGGCCGCGGCAGCTGCAGCGAGACCATCTGGACCACCGACCTGTCCCACGAATACGTCAAGATCAACGCCGAATACCGCACCTGAGTAACCTCGGCTGTGCACTATTCCCGCGCCTCATGCCCCCATGACGCGCGGGAATTTGCCTTTCGGGGAGCGAACTTTTACCGTCTCTCGATCCCTTCCTTAAGCAATCCAAGGAGCATCGGCATGGCCCTGCAACTGGTGATCGGCGACAAGAACTATTCCTCCTGGTCGCTGCGCGCGGCCCTGGCCCTGGAACTGGCCGGCGAGCCCTATGACGAGGTGCAGGTGCGGCTCTACCAGCCGGACAGCCGCGCGCGCCTGCTCGCGCATTCGCCGACCGGCAAGGTGCCGGTGCTGCTGACCGAGGAAGGCCCGGTATGGGACTCGCTGGCCATCGCCGAGTACCTGGCCGAGCGCTTTCCCGAGGCCCATCTGTGGCCGCGCGGCGAGTACGCCCGCGCGCTGGCGCGCAGCATCTGCGCGGAAATGCACAGCGGCTTCGCCGCGCTGCGCAGCCACCTGCCGATGGACCTGGCGCGCGACCAGGCGTTGACCGAGTTGCCCGACGCGGCCCAGGCCGACATCGACCGCATCTGCGCGATCTGGGCCGATTGCCGCGAGCGCTTCGGTCAGGACGGTCATTACCTGTTCGGCCACGCCAGCATCGCCGATGCCTTCTACGCGCCGGTGGCGGCGCGCCTACGCAGCTACCGGGTGGTGCTGCCGACGACCGCGGCGGCCTATGTCGAGACCCTCTACCAGTGGCCGGCGTTCCAGCGCTGGTACCGAGCCGCCCTGCAGGAGGTGCAGGGGTGAAGCGCATCCATGTCGCGGCGGCGGTGATTCGCGCCGCGGACGGCCGCATCCTGATCGCCAAGCGCCCGCCGGACAAGCACCAGGGCGGCCTGTGGGAGTTTCCCGGCGGCAAGGTGGAAGACGGCGAGGCGGTCGAGCGTGCCCTGGCCCGCGAGCTGGAGGAGGAGTTGGGCATCCGCCCGACGGTGGTGCGGCCGCTGATCCAGGTGCGCCACGACTACCCGGACAAGCAGGTGCTGCTGGATGTCTGGGAGGTCTCGGCATTCGTCGGTGAGCCCCATGGCGCCGAGGGCCAGCCGCTGGCCTGGGTCGCCCCGGGACGGCTCGGCGATTACCAGTTCCCCGCCGCCAACGCGCCGATAGTCGCCGCGGCGCGCCTGCCCGAGCAGTACCTGATCACCCCCGACGGGCTGACGCCCGAGCAATTGCTCGCCGGCGTGCAGCGCGCCATCGCCGGCGGCACGCGGCTGCTGCAGCTGCGCGCGCCGAATCTGTTCGACGCCCAGTATCGTG
>NZ_AVOF01000447.1:0-2189 GCF_000465935.2 Pseudomonas sp. EGD-AK9 | reverse complement strand
GCCCCACGCCGAGGATCTGCTGAGCCTGGCGCAATTCGCCTGGGCGCGCGGCGAGGCCGTGGCGGCCGACCAGGCCCAGCCGGTCTACCTGCGCGATCAGGTGGCCACGCCCAAGGCGCCGCCGGCATGACCCCCGGTCGCCCGGCAAAGGCAGGCGGCCCGAAGGTATTTGCCAAGCCCGCCGGGCGCCGCTACATTGCCAGCACTGTCTACTTTCCAGCCGAGCCCACCGAGCAGTTGTAGATGCGCATCGACGCCTACCTACCTTCCTATTCGCCGGATCGCGGCCCCCGTTCGGGGACTGCGGTCACGCCCTATCGCGAGGCGCAGCGCGAGGTCGAGGTACAACGTGAGCAGCCGGCCGCCCCGGCCAGCAGCCAGGGCCTGGAACAGACCCCGCAGATCCGCCGGGTGCAGGCCAGCAGCGGCAATGGCGACAGCCTGCCGGCGCGCGCCCAGGATATCGGCTACCCGCAACCCGCGCTGAGCAACCGCGCCGCCCAGGCGCTGGCCAGCTACGGCGCCACCGCCAGCTACGCCAGCGAGGCTGACGCGCAGCAAGTGCTCGGTCTCGACCTCTACGCCTGAGAACGTGTTTAGGATCTCGCGAGCTAGAGCCATGCAAGGCGAAATCAGGCGAGGAAGCGGAGTTTACTGTTGTAAATGAGCATTCCGAGCCTGGTTTCAACGCAGCAGGGCCGACGCGCAGCAGATCGTAAACAGGTTCTGATGTTGCCGTACTACCTCGGCTGCCCCTCCTGGAGCGAGGCGGCCTGGCGTTCCACGCTCTACCCTGGCGACACCCGAGCGGCCGACTTCCTCAGTCGTTATGCCCAGGTATTCAACGCCGTGGAGGGCAATACCACCTTCTACGCCCGCCCCAGCGAGCAGACCGTGGCGCGCTGGGCCGAGCAGATGCCGGCGCACTTTCGTTTCTGCGCCAAGCTGCCGCGCGATATCAGCCACGGCGACGACCTGTGCCAACAGCTGGAGGCGGTCGAGCGTTTTCGTCGGTTGCTGGCGCCGCTCGGCGAACGCGTCGCACCCTACTGGCTGCAGCTGCCGGCCAGCTTCGGTCCGTCACGGCTGGACGAGCTGGCGGCCTTCGTCGAGTGGTGGGGCGCTTGGCCGCTGGCCATCGAGGTGCGTCATGCACAGTTCTTCGCCAAGGGCGAGGCCGAGCGCGCCTTGAATCGCCTGTTGCTGGAGCGCGGTATCGAGCGTATCTGCCTGGACTCGCGCGCCCTGTTCAGCTGCGCGTCGCAGGCGCCGGCGGTGTTGCATGCCCAGGCCAAGAAGCCGCGCCTGCCGACCCGCCCCACGGCCTTCAGCCAGAGCCCGCAGCTGCGTTTTATCGGCCATCCCGAGCTGCTCGCCAACGACCCCTTCATGACGCCCTGGCTGGACAAGGTCGCCGCCTGGATCGAGGAGGGGCGACGCCCCCATGTCTTCGTCCACATCGCCGACAATCGCCTGGCGCCGCAGCTGGCACGGCGTTTCCACCAGCAATTGCGCCTGCGCCTGCCCGGTCTGGCGGAGCTGCCGACCTTGCAGGTCGAACCGGAGCTGGAGCAGCTGGGGTTGCTCTAGCGCGTAGCCCGGATTCAGCGTTGGGCCAGCAGCAGATCGGCGGCCTGGCCGCTGCGGCCGTCGGCGAATTCGAAGCGGCCAAGCTGGGCGATCTGGTCGTAGGCGCCGAGGGCGATGCTGACGTCGCGCGCCTTCAGCTCGATGGCGCCGACCCCGGCCTCGGCCAGGCTCTGGCTGTGCTGGCGGCCGGCGGCGTCGAAGCGCAGCAGGCGCAGGTCGGCGAACACCGCATCGGCGGTGTCGATGCGGCCGTCGCCGTTGTCGTCGAACCTGGCCAGTTCGGCGAAACCGTTGGCGGCGCCGTGCTGGTCGCCGAACAGCTCGCGGCCGTCGTCGATACGGCCGTTGCCATTGCGATCCAGAGCCAGCAGGGCGTCGTCGCCGGTGGGTACGCTGATCCAGTCCTGGCGGCCGTCGCCGTCCAGGTCGAAACGCTGCGGTCGTTGCAGGCCGCTGGTGGCGAACCCGTCGCCGGCCAGATCGAGCACCAGCGGGTCGGTCTGCTGCGCCTGGCCGCCGGCCGTGACGTTCAGTTCCAGGCTGCGTTGCTCGACCAGCGCCTGACTGACCGTGGCCGCCGCCGCGCTGACCGCCGGCGG
>NZ_AVOF01000446.1:0-2207 GCF_000465935.2 Pseudomonas sp. EGD-AK9 | reverse complement strand
GTCGATGCTGACTTCGCCGGAAACGGCGTAGCGCTGGCCGTCCGGGCCGCGCTTGAAGCTGTAGCTTGGCGCCCCGGCGTACTGCCCGCCCACCGCGGCATGGGCCTGCTCGTGGGCGCGCACTTCACGGTCGCGCTGGCTCAGCTCGGCGATTTCCAGTTGTTCGAGACGCTGCTGCTGCGCACTGGGCTCGCCGTCGCCACGGCCATCGCGCTCGGCCGAGCGATCCGCCTCCTCGCGCCCGGAAGCGGAGGAGTCGGCCTGCGCCTCCTGCGTCGGGGCGGCAGGCGGCTGATCGGCGCGAGCGATGTCGGGGGAAACTGCGGCCGAGAGTGGCCGGGCCGGCGCGACGGGCGGCGAGGGGACGAACAACGGCAGGCTGCTGCCGATCTGCATATGCTCACTCCTACCCCGCAGTTGGCCGCATCCGCGGCCGGGGTGGAACTACTCAGGCACGCGTATCGATCAGGGTGCCAAGCACCTCGTCGGCGGTTTCCACGACGCGCGCACTGGCGCGCACCTCGTTCTCGCCGACGCGCAGGGCGACCAGGCTTTGCGCCAGGTCGGGGCGAGTCTGTTCGGCGGCTTGCGGCGCCGAATTGACCTGATTCTGCGGCGGGGTCTGGCTGCCTTGCGGCGGCTGGCTGACGGCGTTGCTGGCGATCTCGCTGGCTGCCTGTTCGACACGGCGCTGCCCGGCCTGAATGCCGCTCAGCCCCGAGTTGAATGCGTTGGCGGAGATTTCCATCGGCAGCTCCCGGCGCGATTAGAACCTAATGGCCGGTATTGAAGCAGAAACTGCCTAAAAAACGTACAGGCAAAAGGCTATGGTCGGGTAACTGCTTATTACCGCTGAACCAGCCGGTCGAGATCCAGATGCGCCGCCACCGCCGCCGGGCTTGCCTGGGCCAGACGCGGCACGCGCCCCAGGCAGGGCGCCGCCAGGCGTTCGGCGAGGGTGGCGAGGTTTTCCTCCAGGCGCGAGGTCTGCGCATCGACCACATTGGCCACCCAGCCGGCCAGGCGCAGGCCGTCGCGCTCGATGGCCTCCATGCTGAGCACGGCGTGGTTGATGCAGCCCAGGCGCACGCCGACCACCAGGATCACCGGCAGGCCCAGGGCCACGGCCAGATCGGAGAGGTTCTCGTCGCCGGCCAGCGGCACGCGCCAGCCGCCGGCGCCTTCCACCAGGGAAAAATCGGCGCCCTTGGCCAGAATCGCGCGCACCGGGCCGAGCAGGCTGGCCACATCCAGCTGCACCCCGGCCTCGCGCGCCGCCAGGTGCGGGGCGATGGCCGGGGCGAAGGCCAGCGGATTGACCTCCTCGTAGCGCAGCGCCAGCGAGCATTCGCCGAGCAGGGCCAGGGCATCGTCGTTGCGCAGGCCGTCTGCGGTCATGGCGCAACCGGAGGCCACCGGCTTGGCCGCCGCGGTACTCAGTCCGCGCCGGCGAGCGGCATGCAGCAAGCCGGCGGCGATGGTGGTCTTGCCGATTTCCGTGTCCGTTCCGGTAACGAAGTAGGCTTGAGTCATCAGTCGAACCCTCTGCCGAAGTGGTCTTGCCGGCTTCTCATGCCGAGCCGGGTATCCGTTCCGGTGACGAAGTAGGCGTGGGTCACTGCGGGTGCTCCATTCGATACACGCTCAACGGCTTCTGCAGCACGCCGTAGACCACCTGGTAGGTGGCCGGCAGCCCCTCGGCCTGACGGAAGCCCTCGTAGGCCTCGATCAGCGCGCGAATCCGCGCGCGCCCGGTCAGCCCGCCCGGCCGCCCCGGGTTGAGGTTGTGCGCGCCGAGGTCCTTGAGCGAGGCGGTCAGGCTGCGCAGGTCGGGGAAATGCAGCACCTCGGCCTGGCGCTGCAGGCTCAGCAGCTGCAGCTCGCCGGCGGCGCACAGGCGCTGGTAGTCCTCGAAGCGGCGAAAGCGGTTGACGTGGACGAAGCCGTCCACCGCCTGCCAGCTGCCCTGCAGCTCCTGCAGGGTGCCCACGCACAGGCTGGAAAAGGCCAGCACGCCGCCGGGGCGCAGCACCCGCGCCGCCTCGCGGAGCACCTGCGGGAAATCGGCGCACCACTGCAGCGCCAGGCTGGAGAACAGCAGGTCGAGGCTGGCGGCCTGCAGCGGCAGCGCCTCGGCATCGCCGGCGACGAAATGCGCGGCGCCACCCAGCGGCCGGGCGTGGCGCAGCATGCCCTCGGCGATATCC
>NZ_AVOF01000445.1:0-2239 GCF_000465935.2 Pseudomonas sp. EGD-AK9 | reverse complement strand
AGCAGCGCGATGGGGCCGTGGCAGATGGCGGCGGTGGGCTTGCCGGCCTGGTGGAAGTGGCGCAGCAGCGCGCCGACCTGCGGGTTGTTGGCCAGGTCGATCAGCGGCGCGTGGCCACCGGGGATGAACAGCCCCTCGTACTGCCCCAGGTCGCCGGCCAGCACTTCGTCGAGCGACAGGCTGTCGTCGATGCCCGGCAGCCCGGCCACCACCTGCTGGATGCGCTGCATCTCGGCCGCGTCACCGCCGAAGTACTGCGGGTCGACGGACTTCTGATCCACGCTCGGCGCATTGCCCCTGGGCGTCACCAGCACCAGCTCGTAGCCGGCCTTGAGCAGGCGGTCGGCCGGCACGCCGAACTCGTTGAGGTAGTAGCCGGTGGCGTAGTGCTGGCCATCCTTGAGCGCCAACTGGTTCTCGCTGGACAGCAGCACCAGCACCTGGCCCTTGGGCTCGGCGGCGAAGGCCGGGGTGGCGGCGAGGCCGGCGAGCACGGCCAGGGCCAGCGGGTGGAAGGTCTTCATGGGCGGTCTCCGTTGAATGAGGCGAACGTGGGTCCGTTCGGATGAGGCGAATCTTAGGCGGACGGTTATGATTCGATAATTCGAAAGCTCTTATTCCTGGTATCCAAAAAGTGAATATCGCCAACAAGGACCTCAACCTGCTGCTGGTCTTCCACATGCTCTACCAGGAGCGCAACGCCTCGCTGGCCGCCGCGCGCATGGCGCTGAGCCAGCCGGCGCTGAGCCACAAGCTGAACAAGCTGCGCCACGAGCTGGGCGATGCGCTGTTCGTGCGCGCCCCGCGCGGCCTCACGCCAACGCCGCGGGCCCATGAGCTGGCACCGCTGGTGCAGCGCCTGGTGGCCGAGTTGGAGGCCTTCTACGACCAGTGCGAGGGCCGCGACTTCCTGCAGCGCGCCGAGCGCATCCACCTCTACACCACCGACTACATCGAGCAGACCCTGCTGCCCGCCCTGCTGCCGCGCCTGCGCGAGCAGGCACCCAACCTGCTGCTGATCACCCACAACACCCGTGGCCTGCTGCCGCGCGAGGAGCTGGAGAAAGGCACCTGCGACCTGGCCATCGCCGGCTTCTACGCCAACCTGCCGGACACCTTCCGCCAGCAGCGCCTGCTCTCCGAGGACTTCGTGGTGCTGGCCGCGCGCGACCATCCGCGCCTGGCCGGGGGGCTCGACCTGCCGGCCTACCTGGCCTGCGAACACCTGCTGACCACCCTCACCGGCGACCTCAACGGCCTGGTCGACCGCGCCCTGCAGGCCCAGGGACAGACGCGCCGGGTGGCGGCCGGGCTGTCCAGCTTCATCGCGCCGAGCCGCCTGGTGCGCGGCAGCGAACTGTTGCTGACCTGCCTGCGCTCGGTGGCCGAGGAAGCGGTGGCGCGCGACGCCTCGCTGGTGCTGCACCCCCTGCCGGCCGGCCTGGAATTGCCGCAGGTGGAGGTGATGCAGATCTGGCACGAGCGCACCGACGCCGATCGCCTGCGCCGCTGGCTGCGCCAGCAGATCCAGCAGGTGGCCGGCGAGCTCAGGCGCTGAGGCCGTCCAGCGCCAGGCGGCTGCGCTCGAACCAGCCCAGCAGGTAGTCCGCCAGCGCCTGGGTACGGCGCGGCAGGGCGCCCTGCCAGGGGTGGACGAGGAATACCGGGGTGCTGCGCGTCTGGTAGTCGCGCAGCAGCCATTGCAGGCAGCCACCGGCCAGCTCGTCCTGGACCATGTAGGACGGCAGGCGGGCGATGCCGGCGCCGCTGAGCGCCGCCTTCTTCAGCAGGCTGTAGTGGTTGCTGGCCAGCTGCCCGGACACCGGCACCCGCTCCAGGCGGTGCTGGCGGTGGTACAGCCACTGCTCGAAGCCGCTGTAGTGGGTGTTGAGCAGGCACTGGTGCCGGCTCAGCTCGGCCGGCGTCTGCGGCGCCGGGTGGCGCGCCAGGTAGGCCGGCGCGGCGCAGGTGATCTCCTGCAGGGCGAACAGCGGCCGCGCCACCAGGCGCTCGTCCTGCTCCACGCCGGAGCGGATGGCCAGGTCGAAGCCATCGGCCAGCAGGTCGCGGTAGGCGTTGGCCAGGTCCAGCTCGACGCGCACCCGCGGGTAGCGGCTGGCGAAATCCAGCAGCAGGGCATCGAAGAAGGTCTCGCCGAGCGACACCGGCACGGTCAGGCGCACCGTGCCGGCCACCTCGTCCTGCAGGCTGCGCACCGCCTGCCGCGCGCGCTGGGCCT
>NZ_AVOF01000444.1:0-2246 GCF_000465935.2 Pseudomonas sp. EGD-AK9 | reverse complement strand
GACCGCGACGGCCTCGGCGCACTGGCGGCAGGCTCCGCGCTGGGCGAACAGTTGCTGGCACGCAGCGAAGCGCTGTCCGCCCTGCTGCAGCGCTGCCAGGAGGCCAACCTGCGCAACGGCCGACTGATCCGCGCCAACCAGGCCTCGGTCGGCAGCATCCTCGGCATCCTCCGCGGCGGTGAGACGCCGGGGCTCTATGACAGCAGTGGCAGTGCGGCTAGAATCGCCCAGCAAAGGCCACTCAGCCAGGCCTGAGCCACCACAAGAAAAAGCACAGGGACACGCAGGCACTCTGCCAGTATTCTAGTGCCGTTGTAGTCGATGACTCGGAGAGTTCCGAACTGTGTCCAGCGCGTTCAACGAGGAAAATGGTCCTCAGCCGCCCAAGGTGCTCAAGGCACCCGTGGAAATCATTGCCACCCTGCGCCAACTGCAACAGAACCACGACCCGCTGGTGATCCAGTTCAAGGATCGCAGCCAGCGATTCCAGAGCTACCTGGTGGAAATCGACCGCGAGCGCAACCGCGTGGCGCTGGATGAAATCATTCCCAACGATGGCGAGCGCTTCCTCAAGCAGGGCGAAGCCTTCAGCGTCGAGGCCTACCGTGAGGGCGTGCGCGTGGCCTGGAGCTGCGAGCACGACGTGCAACTGGGCGAGTTCGAGGGGGCGCCCTGCTACTGGGCGCCGCTGCCGCAGGAGGTGATCTATCACCAGCGCCGCAGCGCCTACCGCGCGCCGCTCAAGCAGAGCGACCTGATCAAGGTGGTGCTGGC
The DNA here is from genome assembly GCF_000465935.2 of Pseudomonas sp. EGD-AK9. Lineage (NCBI taxonomy): Bacteria > Pseudomonadati > Pseudomonadota > Gammaproteobacteria > Pseudomonadales > Pseudomonadaceae > Pseudomonas > Pseudomonas sp. EGD-AK9. The sequence continues at coordinate 1,472 of NZ_AVOF01000444.1, read as the reverse complement.
CGGCGACAAACTGCGCGAACCGCTGCCCGGCCAGTTGCTGGACATCTCCGCCACCGGCTGCAAGCTGCGCTTTGCCGGCGACCTCAGCCAGCAATTGCACAACGGCCAGGTGCACGAGCGCCTCACCGCCCAACTGCCGTTCGGCGCCATGACCTGTGCGGTGGAGCTGCGCCACGTGCAGTACGAGGAGAAGGTCGACATGACCTTCGTCGGCACCCGCTTCTACCGCATGAGCGGTCTGGAGCAGCGCCAGGTCGAGCGCTTCGTCTACCAGCTGCAGCGCGAAGCGCGGCGCAGCGAGAGCGACGGCCTGTTCTAAGGTCAGTGCACCAGGTTGCGCCAGCGCTGATCCAGTTCCGCCAGGCGCGCCAGATCCTGCGGCCGATCCACATCCCATAGCGTCGGCAACAACAGATGCGGCCAGGCCAGGCGCTGCAGGCACTCGCGGGTACGCGCCAGCACCTGATCACCGCCCCAGGGCATGTTCTCGAACAGGCTGTGATCGAGGCTGCGCAGGCCCAGCAGCACGTAGCCGCCGTCCTCCGCCGGGCCGAGTACCGCACGGTGCTCGTCCAGTGCCGCACAGGCCTGCTGCAGGTAGGCGCCGTCGAGCGCCGGACAATCGTTGCCGATCAGCACCACGCCGTCGTGCTCGGCCAGACCGAGCGCCGCGATACGCCGCATGCGCTCGCCGAGGTCGCCGGCCGGCTGCTCCACCAGCACCCAGTCCTGGCGCTCGGCCAACTGCTGCAAGGGCCGGTCGGCATCGCCATCCAGCCACAGGAAACGCTGCTCGAAGGCCAGCGGCGGCAGGGCCAGGGTCTGTTCCAGCAGCGCCCGCTGCAGGCGGCTGGCGCCCTCCTCGCCCAATGTCGGAATCAGGCGCGTCTTCACCAGTCCAGGGACGGGTGCGCGCGCCAGCAGGTGGAGTGACAGCGTGGTCATCGTCGTGCTCCTCCTCGATAACGGCCAGCCAGCAGCTCCGGGCTGACCCCGCGGTAGTAGGCCAGGCGCAGACGCCACATCAACCAGACCGTGCGCCAGGTTCCATGTTGCTCCCAACGCCGGCTCGACGTCGAGAGCGGCGGGCGCAGGCAACGCGGCCGGGCCACGCGCCTGAGCCGCCGGCACAGCTCGAGGTCTTCCATCAGCGGGATGTCGGCATAGCCGCCGAGCGACTCGAACAGCTCGCGGCGCACGAAGATGCCCTGATCGCCGCTGGCGATGCCGGTCAGCCGCGAGCGCAGGTTGATCATCTGGCCGATCAACCATAGCGATGGGCCAGCGCCCGACAGGCGTAGATCGAAACGCCCCCAGCCCGGCTCATCGACCAGCGCCTGCTGCAACGCGGCCAGGCAAGCCGGGCTCAGCCGGGTGTCGGCATGCAGGAACCACAGGTAGTCGCCGCCGGCCTGCGCCGCGCCGGCGTTCATCTGCCGCGCCCGACCGGGCGGGCTGTGCAGCAGGCGGTC